>DATLFR010000040.1 GCA_035540895.1 Actinomycetota bacterium
CCTCCCAGCGCTCCCCCGCCTCCGCCGAAGACGTCGGAGAGCCCGGTCCCGCGACCGGAATGCAGCAGGATGAGCGCCATCAGCAGGAGCGAGACGATGACGTGCACGACCACGAGGGCCCAATCGATCATGGCCGTATCCTACCCGTCTGCGCTCACCCGCGGGCCATCTCCACGAGCAGGGGGAGCACCTGCACCCCTCTCAGGTGCCCGAGGGAGCCGTCCGCGGCCGCCGCCTCCGAGTACAGGGTCACGCCGTCCGCGCTGATGCCGGGCCCGGCCACGACGAGGGGGACGGGGTCGGCCGTGTGGGCCTTGCGCACACAGGACGTCGAGTGGTCGGCGGTGACGGCCAGGACCGTGTCCGGGTCGAGCTCGGGCAGGACGGTCCCGAAGTAGCCTTCGTCGATGGCGGCGATGCTGTCCCGCTTGTCCTCTGCGCGCCCGTCGTGGGCGGGGACGTCCGGACCCTTGATGTGCACGTACAGGCCGTCGTACCCCCCCAGCGTCTCGAGGGTCTGGGTGGCCAGGCGGGCGTACGCGTCGGGGTCGGTCCCCGACGCGGACACTAGGACGGGAGTCATCCCGGTGACCCTGGAGATTCCGATCTCGACGGGCATCTCGGCGAAGCAGGCCCAGTCCATCCCGAAGCGCTCCTTCAACGACTGGACGACCGGGATGTGGTCGCCGGCGTCGCGCACCAGGACGATGTTGGCGGGCGGTCGGTTGCGCGCCGACCGGGCTGAGTTCACCGGGTGGGAGCCGAGGACGTCGCGTGACGCCTTGCTCCACAGGTTGGTGAGCTCCGCGGCCAGGACGGCCCCCCCGTCGGTCGGATCGAGCGCGCGCGCCTCGAGCGGGTACGGGTCGAAGGTCTCGAGCGCGACGCCGAGCGCCCCACGCCGCTCGTAGGCGGGGTCGGTGTTGGAGATCTCTCCCGACATCGGCCGGGCCGCGCGCAGGTGCAGGACCCCCCGGTGCTCCGAGGTCGCCTTGAAGGTCGCCGACCCGCCCTCGAGCGAGACCGCCTCGTTGAGGGCCTCGGCGAGCGCCCGCGCCTCGTCGTCGGAGAGGTCCCGGCCGGCGCGGCGGTCGACGATCGTGCCTCTCTCGTCCACGGTCGCGTAGTTGGCGCGCCAAGCCACGTCGCCGTCGCGCATCTCGATGCCCGACCCGAGCGCCTCGAGCGGACCCCGCCCGGCGTGCTGCTTCTCGGGGTCGTACCCCAGGATCGAGAAGACCGCTATATCGGACTCGGGAGCGATATCGGGGGCCACCGTCGTCACGAGACCCGAACGTCCCTTCGCCGCGATCGCGTCGAGGTTGGGCGTCCGGGCGGCGGCGAGGGGGGTGCGTCCGTCCAGGCTCGGGACCGGGTCGTCGCCCAGGCCGTCCAGGATCACGTACAGGATCTTGCGTGGCATGTCAGAACCTCACGATCATCGCGAACGACCTCGGGTCCAGGGAGGCGCCCCCGACGAGGGCGCCGTCGATCTCTGGCTGGGCCATGAACGTGGCGATGTTGCCCGCGCTCACGCTCCCCCCGTACTGGATGCGGATGCCCTGCGCCGCGCCGTCGCCACCCACCTCGGCGAGGACGCGCCGTATCGCTCCGATCGTCTCGTTCGCCTCCTCGGGGGTGGGCGTTCGACCGGACCCGATGGCCCAGACGGGCTCGTACGCGACGACGAGCCGGGCGAACTGGTCCTTCGTGAGGCCGCGGAGGCCGTCGCGGACCTGCTGTCCCACGACCTCCTCCGTGCGTCCGGTGTCGCGCTCGTCCGCGGTCTCGCCGACGCACACGATCGGGATGAGGTCGTGGCGGTAGGCGGCCTGGACCCTCTTGTTCACGGTCTCGTCGGTCTCCCCGAAGTAGGTCCGGCGCTCCGAGTGCCCCACGATCACGTACCGGCAGTGGAGAGACGCGAGGAACGCCCCTGATATCTCGCCCGTAAACGCTCCCTCGTCCTCCCAATGCAGGTTCTGCGCCCCCAGGTCTATCGGGATGTGGTCCTCCTCCAGTACGAGCTGGACCGTACGGAGGGCGGTGAACGGAGGACAGACGACGACATCCGCCCTCTCGTAGTCCTTCTCCCCCAGCTCGTAGGAGAGCGTCTGGACGAGCGAGAGCGCCTCCGTGTGCGTCTTGTTCATCTTCCAGTTGCCGGCGACGATCGGCTTGCGGGTCATGCGCGGTCCTTTCCGTGCTCCATCAGCGCCTCGATCCCCGGGAGGCTGCGGCCCTCCAGGAACTCGAGCGACGCGCCCCCGCCCGTGCTCATGAAATCGACCTCGGCCTCGAGGCCGACCGAGGCGAGCGCGGCCGCGGTGTCCCCCCCGCCCGTGACCGTGTACCCCTCACAGATCGCTACCGCTTGCGCCAGGGCGCGCGTGCCCATGGCGAACGCGAGGTTCTCGAAGACCCCCATCGGGCCGTTCCAGAACAGCGAGGCCGCATCGGTCACCACATCGGCGAAGCGCTTCGAAGAACCGGGGCCGATGTCCAGGCCCATGGACCCCGCCGGGATCGCGTCGACGCCCACGCGCTCACCGTCCTGGGCCTGGGCCGAGTCGGCCACCACGACGTCGGTCGGGAGCATGATGCGCCCGTCCGCCTCGGCGAGGACCTGGGATACCTCGTCCAGGCTGGCCTCGTCGACGAGCGAGCGTCCGACGTCGTGTCCCTGCGCCCGCAGGAAGGTGAAGCACATGCCTCCTCCGACGAGGATCCGGTCGGCCCGGCCGAGCAGGTTGCGCACGACCCCCAGCTTGTCCGCGACCTTGGCTCCCCCGAGCACGACCACGAAGGGCCGGGGTGGGTCGTTCAGGAAACCGCTGAGCGTGTCTATCTCCTCCGAGAGCAGGAAACCGGCGCACCCGGGGATGCGCTCCGGGATGCCGACTATCGATGCGTGGGCGCGGTGCGAGGCGCCGAAGGCGTCGTTGACGTAGAGGTCGCCCAGGGAGGCGAGCCCCCCCGCGAACCCCGGGTCGTTGGAGGTCTCCCCGGGGTTGAAC
>DATLFR010000041.1 GCA_035540895.1 Actinomycetota bacterium
CCCGCCCGGACCGTCGCCCGACTGTCCGCCGGCGGCTTGCCCCTGGGAGCCGGACCCGCGGCCCTGGCCGCCGCCACCGCCACCCTGGCCGCCCTGACCCTGTCCCTGTCCTTGGCCTTGGCCCTGTCCCTGTCCTTGGCCTTGGCCTTGGCCCTGGCCTTGGCCCTGGCCTTGGCCCTGGCCCTGGCCTTGACCCTGACCTTCCCCTTGCCCTTCTCCCTGGCCCTGGCCTTGACCCTGACCTTCCCCTTGTCCTTGTCCCTGGCCCTGGCCCTGGCCCTGCTGGCCTTGTCCTTCCTTCCCGGGCTGTCCCTGACCTTGCTGCCCCTGGCCCTGCTCCAGTCGGTCCTTCACCGCACCGAGGGCTCCCACCGCGCCCGCCCGGCTCTCCTGGCCGGCGACCCCCTCGCGTGCCTCGCGCTGAGCCGCAGCGGCGCCTCCCAGGGCGCTGGCCGCCGATGCGTCGTCGCCCTGACGGAGCGACCCGGCGGCGTCCTTGAGGGCCTGCGCGGCGGCAGGGTTCCCCGCCGCTTGGGCGTCCCCGAGCGCCTCCAACCGTTGCGCGAGCGCATCGCGCTGCTCCGGCGTGAGCTGGTCGAGCGCGCGCGACAGCTCGTCCAGCTGGCTCGCCGCGTCGCTGCCGGAGGTGCCGGGCAGGGCATCGGACCCGAGGCTGCGCTCCAGCCCCTTCAGGGCGGCCTTCGAAGACAGGAGGTTGGGGTCGAGCTCCGACCCGAGGGCCTGAGCGGCCTCGTCGACCGCCTCGGCTCCCCGTCTGGCGTCGGGCGCCTCCTCCAGCTTGCGGGCCAGCTCTTCGAGCTCCCGCGCCACGCGCTGGGAGCCGGGGTCCTGCCTCTCGCGCGCCAGGGCGGCGGCCGACTCGCGGAGCCTCTCCGCCTCGTCACGCAGGTGGGCGCGCTCTGCGGCGAGCTGCTCGCGGACGGCGTCCTGGGGGTTGGGCGCCACGAGCAGCAGCCCCACGATGGCCGTCAGGACGGCCAGGGCGATGAGCCGGGACCTGTCTGCCCGGAGGGGGATGGCATCGGCGGCGGTGTTGTCCCTCGCGATGCGCTGCGCCCGCACGCGGACCTCTTCCACGAACGGGGAGCCGTCGTCCCCGGACAGCTCGACCGCGGTGGCGAGGGCGTCCTTCGTCCCCAGTCCTCGGTCGGCGGCGCGAGCGGCCACGATGGGCGGGATGCGGATGGCGAGGGCGCCCGCTCCGAGGGCGGCCGCCGCGGCGACCATCACGAGGATCGCCGCCCGGTCCGTCCATCCCCACGGCCGGAGCCAGCCCGACCCGGCGAGGACCACGGCGGCGAGCAGCACGGCGGGACCCACCCACTGGCCCGTGGCCGCCGCCCAGGCGAGCCGGAGCCGGCGTCGCACGGCGCGGAGCAGGTCGTCCATCACACCCCCTGAAGAGAACGGACGGACACAGAGCGTACCGGGCCCGGGCGTACCCGGGGCGCGTTCAGGGTTCTTCCCGGGGCGTACGCAGCGCCCACGCGGCGATCAAGAGAGCCCCGGCACTGACCGAGGCGAGCGCGATCACCGAGAACAGCCAGAACGGCACCCGGGCCAGCGCGCGTTCGGGAGGGGTCAGGCCCGGCCGGTTGCGCGCGTGCTCCAGGACCTCGCTGCGGAAACCTACGAGTGGCGAGTCGACCGGACCGCTGACGATGCTCGCGGTCGCCGCGAACGGGTTGGGAGCCAGGAAGATGGTCGTCGCCGGGCGGATGGGGCTCTCGAACCGCTGCACGATCGGCAGGATCGCCATCGGGACGAAGGTCCCGACGCTCAGGACGAACACGAGCCCGTAGGCGGCCACCGTCGCGCCCTGGCTGCGACGGAGCAGAGCCGAGCACATGATCGAGACCGCGCCGATCATGAGGCACACGAGCACGATCATCAGCGCCGCCTTCAGCACCTCGGGGACCGAGACCCCTCCGATGAGGAAGGTGACGCCTAAGACGGGAAGGGTCGCGAAGAGGAGGAAGAGCATGAACGCGAGGGAGGCGGAGAGCTTCCCCAGCACGATCTGCAGCGGCGAAAGGAGGGTCAGCTGGAGGGGGACGAGCGTCTGGCGCTCCCTTTCACCTGCGATCGCACCGGCGGTTAGCGCCGGGATGATCATGCACGCGAGCCCCACGACGAAGAAGAGCAGGGTCTGGAACAGCTGCCGGCCGGCGCCGGCGAACCCCAGCACCCCGGCCTCCTCGAAGCAGTTCCCCTCTATGCACCGGACCGTGCGGGACATCGCCATGAAGACCTGGAACAGCGACGCGAATATCCCGATGACCGCGAGCAGGAAGAGGGAGATCTGCACCGGGGTGGCGCGCCGCCGCATCCGCTCGGTGAGCTCTCTCGCGAGGACCGGGTTCGTCCTGAGCCTCACTGGAGCTCCCCCGTCGTCACCTGCATGAAGACATCCTCCAGGACACGTCCGACCTTGAACTCCAGCACTGGCAGGCCCTCTTCCACGACGAGGCGACGGAGCAGCTCCTGCTGCTCGGCGTCGTCGGCCACCTCGTACTCGGTCTCTTCGCCTCCCGCGAGCCGAACCCGGACGACCCGGGTCTGGGTGAACCGGCTGCGGATCTCGTCCGGCGTGCCGGACGCGAGCAGCCGGCCCGCCTCCATGATGGCCACGTCGGTGCACATGTCCTCGAGCTCGGCCAGGATGTGGCTCGATATCAGGATCGTCTTACCGAGGGACCGGAGCTCGCTGAGCAGCCCGCGCAGCTCGATCCGGGCGCGGGGGTCGAGCCCGGAGGCCGGTTCGTCCAGCAGCAGCACCTCCGGGTCGTGCACGAGGGCCCGGGCGAGCCCGAGCCGCTGCTTCATCCCGCGGGACAGGGAGTCGACCGTCGCCTCGCGCTTCACGCTCAGGTCGACCAGCTCGAGGAGTCCCTCCACGAGCGCGTCGTGCTCGGAGGACGGCACCTGGTAGGCGGCGGCGAAGAAACGCAGGTACTCGTCGACGCGGAGGTCCCCGACGACCCCCATGACGTCCGGCATGTATCCGAGCCGGCGACGGACCTCCCTCTGCTCGGTCACCGGGTCGAAGCCGGCCACCTCGACATGTCCGGACGTGGGGAGGAGCAGCGTGGCGAGCATCGCGAGGGTCGTCGTCTTCCCGGCGCCGTTCGGTCCGATCAGTCCGAAGATCGCTCCGCGCGGGATGTCCAGCGTGACCGAGTCCACCGCCCTGAGCCGTCCGAACGTCCGGGTGAGCTCGTAGGTGCGGACCGCCGGGCGCTCCGGACGGGCCGGGGGAGGCGGTTCGAGCGTGGGATCGGGGTCGTGGTGGTCGTTCATCTCTGCTCCCGCAGGTCGAATGCCCATCCCGCGTGCCCAGCGGCGGCCTCGGGATCCTGCGTCACGCGCAGGTACAGGACCCGGCCGTCGACGGGGGGCAGGGCTTGGTCGATCCGGGTATCGAGCCGTTCGTCATCTGGTTGACCTGGGGGCGCGAAGCCCCCGTCCGGCTGGGGCAGGATCCGCGGTACGACTTCGCCCTCGGGAACCGGGCCGGGAGCCGGGACCGTGACCTGCACGTCCTCCCACGCCCCGTTCCGCCAGATCTCGAGACGCTGGAGGCTGGCGGGCGCGGCGAGGATCAGCGGTGCCTGAGGGTCGCGCGGGAGCGTGAACCGCAGGACCAGGGGGCCCGCCGAGACGTCCACCTCGTCCCACCCCGGCTCGGGACCGAGGTACTGCACGCCCCTCACCTCCTCCCGGATGACGTCGAGGGGGTCGAGGGCACCTTCGCCGGGAGCCGCCACGTCGCCGTACGCCAAGACGAGCGTCCGCCCCGCGGGGCGGTGCGACCGCTCGCCCAGACGGAGCGTCGGCCGGAAGTCACGGGTCCATGCCGCGACGAGCGCCTGTCCGGGCCGGAGCGGCTCCCCGAGAGGCAGGGAGGTGGACGTCTGCCATAGCGAGTAGCTGACGATCTCGCTGCGGTGGGCTTCGCCGTCCTCGAAGCCTCTCCAGCGCGCCTCCTGGTCCCACGCTTCCTGCCCGGGCATCCTCCAGTGCGCGCCGCCCGGGGTCGCCGGCACCTCGAACGTTCGCTCTGCCCCGGCCGGCAGGTCGTCGACGCGCACCCAGTTCTTCCCGACGAAGACCCGGGCCTGCTCCAGGTCGAACGGCGTACCGTTGCGCACCGTGCCGCGCACGACATCTCCGTGGGAGGCCGAGTCGACGCGGAGCCCGTCTCCCGCCTGCACGGGTCCGCTAGCGCCCGCGAGCACGAACTCGCCCGGGCTCAGCTCCATCCGCGCCTGGGGGCCGTCCGCGCCGAGCAGGTAGCTCGGTGCGCGGCGTTGCTGCGCGGTGGTGGTCGCCGGCGTCCACCCCTCTGGGAACCGGATCGCGCCCCGCCCGCCGCCACCGGACGTCCCCGCCGCCGTGAAGGCGGTCGCCCCGGCCGGGCTCGAGACGATGACGGACCCGTGCGCGGCCCGATGGCGCCTGAGCCCGACGCCTCCGACGTAGCTGCCCGCCGTGAACAGGACCGCGACGAGCGGGACGGCTATCCAGGCCAGCTCGGTCCGGCGGCGCCGGCGCAGGACGAAGAACAGGACCGGACCGACCAGCGCCACGTACGTGAGCAGCACGATGTAGATC
>DATLFR010000042.1 GCA_035540895.1 Actinomycetota bacterium
GTCCTGGACAACTGCGAGCAGGTGCTTGCCGGCGCGGCCGACGTCGCCAGCGCCCTCCTGCGGGTCGTCCCGGACGTCCGGGTGCTGGCCACGAGCCGGGAGCCGCTGCGCGTCGTGTCCGAGACGCTGCTCGAGATCCCACCGCTCGGGGTGCCCGACGAACGCGAGGAACGCCCAGACGAGCTCCTGCGGTCGGACGCGGTGAGGCTCTTCGTGGACCGCGCCGCTCGCGCCAAGCCCGGGTTCGCGCTCGACGATCACAACGCCCGGGCCGTGGCGACGATAGCCCGGGGCCTGGACGGGCTCCCGCTCGCCATCGAGCTCGCCGCCGCCAGGTCCAACTCGATGACGCCGGCCCAGATCGCCGATCGCCTCGGTCGTCGCTTCGACCTCCTCACGACCGGACCGCGCGACGTCGGAGAGCGTCATAGGACGCTGAGGGCGCTCGTCGACTGGAGCTACGACCTGCTATCGGACCGGGAGGCGCTGGCTTTCCGGCGGCTGGGCGTGTTCCACGGCGGGTTCACGGTGGAGGCGGCCGAGGCCGTATGCGGAGGAGCCCCGTTGGACGAGCTGGACGTCCTGCCCCTCCTCGGGCAGCTCGCCGACCGGTCCCTGCTCGTGCCCGACGAGCGGTACGGCCAGCCGCGCTACCGCATGCTCGAGACCATCCGCGGTTACGCCGTCGCCAAGCTCGAGGAGTCGGGCGAGGCCCCCGTCCTGCGCGCCCGTCACGTGGAGTGGTTCCGCGATCGCGCCCGCCGCTCCTACGAGGAGCTGATCGGTCCCCGACAGCGCCGCTGGCTCGACGAGCTGGAGGCGGACATGCCCAACCTCCGCGCGGTCCTGGAGGCGACCGCCGAGGGCGAGGGCCGGGACCCCGACGAGCGCCTGGACCCGCTCGTCTGGCTGGGCAGGTTCTGGCTGATCCGCGGATACATCGCGGAGGGGATGAGGTGGCTGGACAGCGCGCTCAGGCAGCCCTACGGGGAGTCGGAGCTCGTGGCTCGCGCGAAGCACATGTACTGCAACCTCGCGTACATGCAGGGCGACGCGGCCGCTGCCCAGGCCGCCGGTTGGGAGGCCGTGGAGATGGCTCGCCGGCTGGACCATCCCGAGATCCTGGTCCTTGCGCTCAACTCGCTCGGCAACATCTCGATCAGGCTCCGGGAGTTCGACGAGGCCCGGCGCCTGCTGACCGAGGCCCTGCGGATCGCCCGGGAGAGGGGTGAGGAGCGCAACATGACCCCGGTGCTGGGGAACCTCGGGTTGCTCGAGATGTACCTGGGCGACGACGACGCCGCCGAGGCCTTCATGCGAGAGACCCTCGACCTGGCCCGGCAGCTCGACGACAGGGAGCTGGTGGCGAACCAGCTCAACAACCTGGGCGTCATCGCCTGGAACCGCGACCGGGTGGAGGAGTCGAAGGCGCTCTTCGAGGAGGGCCTCGCGGTGGCCCGCGAGATCGGCGCCAAGAACGCCATGGCCAACTTCCTGGTGAACCTAGCCGAGTACGCGGAGGACCCGGACGAGGCCGAGATCCTGGCCGGCGAGTCCCTCGAGGCCGCTCAGGACCTCGGCGAGCGGGGCGTGGCCGCGGGTGCGTTGAACGCGTTGGGCCGCGCAGCCGAGGCGAAGGGTGAGATGGGCCGGGCTCGTGGCTTCTACGCCGAGGCCATCCATGAGGCGGAGCGGGGACGCGCCATCGAGTGGCGCGCGGTCGCGACGGGCAACCTCGCCAAGCTCCTGCTCCTCGAGGACGCCGAGGCCGGAGAGGGATACGCGCGGGAGGCGCTGATCCTCCGCAAGGAGATCGGCGACACGGGGGCCCTGGGCTCCCTGGTCATCGCCCTCGTGCGGGCGGCCCAGGACGCCGGAGCGGCGGACGCGGCCCGCCGATTGATGGAGGAGGGTCTGACGATCTGCCGGTCCCTCGACCCCGAGATGGCGGACGAGGTCGCTGCGGAGATCCAGGCGGCCGTGCGGACGGACCGGTCCTAGAGACCCTGTCCGTCCAAGGCGCAGGCCGCCTGGTCGGTGGCGGTGCGGGCGGGAGTGCCTGACCCGGATCCCTCCACGGAGCGGGACACCACGCCGCGCGGCGGGGGTCCGTTCGCGCATCGGCTGGGGGTCGCGCGCAGGGAGAACCAGCTTCCCGCCTCGAGACGCTGCACCCGGATGTAGTAGACCGACCCACCCTCGAGCTCGACGTCCAGCAGGCGCTGGCGCGAGTACGTGCAGCCTGTCGAGACCGCCTCTAGGCCCCCGTCCTCGCCCTGGCGGAACACCCGCAGCCCGTGGACGTCGTCCGACATCAGCGAGATCTCCACCCACCGGCTCTGCGCGGCGGCCAGCCGGTACCAGACGGTCCCGAGCGGCGAGCAGTCGGGAGGCTCCCCTGCTTCGAGCGTGGAGCCCACCGTCGACGCCGTCGTGGACCAGGGGAGCCCATCGATCACGGTGGCGTCCGCGAGGTCGTCGTTGGGGACGGCGGCTGCCGGGGCCGACCCCACCGACAGCGTGAACGACCCCTGCTCCCCGTCGAAGCCGCCGACCTGAAGGTAGTAGTCGGTCCCCGCCTTGGCCTCGAACTCGAGGCGGGAGTGTGGTTCCTGCGGAGAGACATCGTCGTTGCAGTCGATCGGGTCGGTCCGCCAGGGGGTCCGGACGTAAGCCGCCAGCACCGTGTCGAGCTCGCTGCCGGTCGTGTCCGCCACGACCCGGGCGTCCGCCGTCACGCGGAATCGGTACCAGACGGTCGCTCCGATCCGGCCGCACGGCTGCGGCTCACCCGCCTGCAGGGTCGCCCCGTCGTTCGATCCCGACGCGTCGGCGGGCAGCGCGAGGAGGTGCGCCGCGTCGAAGTCGTCGTTCGACGGCGAGGCATGAGCGCCCGGAGCGTTACCTCCCAGCGCCACGGCGAGTACCAGGACCAGGACGGTCTTCCGCAAGGTTCCCCCGATCGGTGTCGGACCTACGTTCTGCGTGCCGGGGGCGGTTCCTCCCCAGAACGTTTGAGAAGTCGTCGCGGGGGCCGATACTAGAGCCATGAGCCTGGGTGCTCGCCCGCTCAGAGCAAGTGACGTGCGGGCCATCATCGAGAAGAAGATGGCCGCGTTCGACCACGTCGCCTCCGACGTGAGGATCGTGTACCTCGACCTCGAGGCGTACTTCGACGCGGCCTCGCAGGACCCTGACATCCGTTTCGCCGTCGAGACGGGGTACATCGGGGAGATATCGGCGGAGCTGCGCGACCCGGTCCTGGTCGACGAGTACCGGCGCGTCGTCCGGGCCTGCCCCCCGCTCGCGATGCGCGTCCTCACCGACGAGCCACCCGAGATCCACCGTCCATTCGTGGAGGGGGCCTTCATCCGCAAGTTCTTCCGCTTCTTCGTCCCCGCCACCCACGAGGGCGGCGCCCCCTGGGAGGCGTCCCAGCAGGTGCGCGAGATCATGCAGCGACACTTCGCGCTGCAGCTCGTGGTCACCGAGACGCTCCTCGCCCAGGCCTCCTGAGCCAACCCGGCTCCCGTCCCAGGCGTTGGGTATCCTGCGGGGACCAGTCCGGGCCTGCGAGGAGGTACTCCTTTGGAGATCGAGATCGGCAAGGGGAAGAAGGCGCGGCGCGCCTACGGCTTCGACGAGATCTCGATCGTCCCCTCGCGTCGGACGCGCGACCCCGACGACGTCGACGTCTCCTGGGAGCTCGACGCCTGGCGGTTCGGGCTCCCGATGATGGCCTCCGCGATGGACGCCGTCGTCTCCCCGTCCAGCGCCATCGAGATCGGGCGGCTCGGCGGCCTGGCCTGCCTCAACCTCGAGGGTCTGTGGTCGCGCTACGACGACCCCATGCCGATCTACGAGCGGATCGCGGAGGCCTCTCCCGAGGAAGCCACGAAGATCCTCCAGGACGTCTACACCGAACCGGTCAAGGGGGAGCTGATCCGCAAGGCCATCAAGGAGATAAAGGCCGGCGGCGTCGTCGCATGCGCATCCCTCACGCCGCAGCGCGTCGAGCAGTACGCGGCGGACGTCCTGGCCGCGGAGCTCGACATACTCGCGATCCAGGGCACGGTCGTATCTGCCAACCACGTCTCCCAGACCAGGGACGCCCTCAACCTGAAGGAGTTCATCCGTGACTTCGAGCTCCCGGTGATCGTCGGCGGGTGCGCCTCTTACA
>DATLFR010000043.1 GCA_035540895.1 Actinomycetota bacterium
GTCCGCAGCCCCGACAGGGGGAGCCCGGCCTGAGCGATCAGCTCCTCGATGCGCTCCCGGTCGGCGGGCACGGCCGTGCGCACGTCGGTGGCCGGCTCCCAGTCGCGGCGGCGCACCCGTCGGGCTCCCACGTCGCGAGCCCCCGCCGCCCCGGTCGTGTGGGAGACCCCACGGTCCTGGAAGGAGCCGCGGTGACGGGGTTCTGGCTGCTCGCCGCCCTCTACGCGTGCATGTGGGCGATCATGCTCGCTCCCGGAGCGGTGGTCCTGCTCGCCCGTCACCCCCGTCCGCGGCTCCCGGAGGACGACCCGGTGGACGACGCGTGGGTGCGGGTCCTCCGCCGGGAGCTGCTCACCCGGGTGCACGGGGCGGTCCAGCCGAACGAGGTTCCGTTCCTCGACCGGATGCCGCGGCGCGCACGCGCCGAGGGCCGAGCGGTCCTGCGCGTCGCCGGGTCGCTCACGATCCCGGACGGCGCGGTCGTCGAGGCGTCCTTGATCGTGCACGGCGACCTGCGCTGTGGAGCGGGCGCACGCCTGCTCGGCCCCTCGTGGGTGCGGGGCCGGGCTCGCCTGGGCCCCCGGGCCAGGGCGACGACGCTCGTCGTGGACGGGGAGTGCCGGTTGGACGAGGGGGCCTCGGTCACCGGCGGGGTGGCTTCCGGCGGCTCGGTCAGGGTGGACAGGCGGGCTCAGGTGTCCGGACCGGTCCTGTCCCGCCGTCAGGTCGTCCTCAGACCGGGGGCGGTCGTCGGATCAGCGCTCGCTCCCGTGGTGAGGTGCGCGTCCGAGCCCGGACAGGAGGAGTTGGTGCCTCTCTCGGAGGCGCAGCCGCTCAAGGAGCCGGTCTGGACCCCGCGGTTGGACGCCGCGCTCACCGAGCTGTGGCCCGGCGGCCGCCTCGCCGAGCTCGTCGAAGCGCTCGCGGAGCGGACGGGGGAGCTGCGTCGTGGCTCCCACGTCCTGGCGCGCGCCCGCCAGCTCGGCCTGTTCGACCGGGGGATACCCCGTCCGCCGGCCGTGCTGGGGCGGAGGCCGCGCTGGGTCCTCGAGCCGGAGACGGTCCGGGTGGGGGCCGACCTGCGCGTGCCTCCCGGGGTGGTGGTCAGCTACGCGCTCGCGGTGGAGGGGTCTCTGGAGGTCTTCCAGGACGCCGAGCTCGAGAGACCGGTGCGGGCGGGCCGGGGGATCCTCCTCCACGCCCGCGCCCACTGCTTCGCGCAGGTCGCCTCCGACGGGCTCATCGTCGTCGAGGAGGGAGCGGCCGTCCTGGGCCCGGCCGACTCCAGCACCCACATCCTCCTGTTCGCCAACGCGCGGGTCGGCACCCCCGGTTCCGGGGGAGCCCACGCCCGGGGTGCGATCGGACTCGAGCCGGGCGCGCGGGTCATAGGGGGCGCGATCTCGGGTCTCGGCGTGCGGGGAGAGGAGCTGCGGTCCTACGAGCAGAGGGTGGAACAGATAGAGAAGCTCCCCGACGCGAAGGACATAAGGCGCCCGGCGGCTCCGCCGGAGGCGGCCAAGGGCAAGGGGAAGCCTCGGAGGCGCCGCCGCCGCCGCGGCCACCGTCCGGCCGCCGGCCAACCCGTCTCGGCCGAGCAGCCGGTCGTCCATGACCTCTCCCCCGACCAGCCGGTCGTCCAGGACCTGGCCCCCGAGCGGTCGCCCGCCCCCGATCCCGCGGACATCTGAACCGGGCGAAACGGACTATCGGGCGGATCCCGCGCAGAAACACCCGACGGCTGGACCCTCCGTGCCCGTTGCTAACGGTGTCGGGAGGCATCTGGGGGCTCCCGGTCTGGGGACACGCTCGAGGGGAAGAAGATGGGACGCCGCAGGTCGAACAGGCTAGAGGTCACCATCGCCGCCGGAACCGGACAGGCGATGGTCACTCCCGTCCCGACATCGCGCATCAAGATGATGGCGACGATCCTGGGGATCACGCTCGCGATCGCTCCCGCGCCCTGGGCCTTCAAGACCTACGACTCGTCGCGCGCGGACAACGGCACGAAGCCCGTCGGGACCCACGAGAGGATCGAGGTGCTTCCGGGGGTCGCCCAGATGGTCCGCGACAACCTGCCCCAGCAGGCGGCGACCGCCGACCCGGCCGGCCGCGTGAGCCTGGACCTCGGGGAGATCCCCGCCGGGACGTCCACCTCCTTCGTCGACCTGTTCCGGATCCGCAACGGGGGAAGCTCCCCCGTCCTCGTCTTCGTCGAGCCCGAGGCGCTAGCCACGGGCGGTTACCACGTGTCCGTCTCGGGAGACCGGGCTCCGGGCGCTTTCTGGTTGGAGCCCGGGGATATCCGCGCGGTCGACATGGGGTTCGCCGCCGACCTGGTCTCCACGCCTGGAGACGGGTCGGGCGATGTCGTGGTCCGTACGGCCTCGAACCTCGTCCGCCGCTCGGTCCCAGCCCGCTGGACCGTCACCCCCGCCTCTGAGGACGCCATCCTCGCTGCCCTGCTCGCCGCAGCCGGCATCTCGAACCCCGAAGGCGGTTTCGGCAAGCTGGGAGACGCCGCGACCGGTCTGGAGAAGCCCGACTTCGAGCTGGGTGGCGTCTGGGACGGCGGCATCTACACGGGGACCGTGTCGCTCTCCTGGCGTCCCGTGGGACCGCTCACCGACGCGAGGGCGACCCTGAACGGGCGAGCGATCGGCCGATCGACGAAGGTCGACCGCGAGGGCGACCACCTGCTGCGACTCGAGGCTCTGATCATGGGCTCGGTGAAGTTCGAGCGCGAGGTTCGGTTCCGGATCGACAACACCGCGCCCTCGGCGGTCCTGTTCGCCCCGGCCATCAGCTTCGGCAACCCGGCTCGCTTCTCCGTGAAGACCGAGGACTCGAGCCCCGTGGCCGGTGTGGATGTCCTGGTCCTGCGCCGGACCGACGAGCCGCAGTCGTCACCGTCACCGTCGCCGTCACCGTCGCCCACGCCGCGGCCCACGTCGAGCCCGACGCCCTCGCCGACCCCGAAGGCCTCGTCGACGCCGGCCCCGTCCGCGACCCCGGCGCCCAGCTCCACGCCTCAGCCGAGCTCGTCGCCGGCCCCGTCGCCCACGCCGGCCCAGTCCGCCGCGCCCCAGGTGTCGAAGCCGGGACCCGAGCCGATCCGCGTGACCGCTCGCTACGACCAGGAGAGCGGGATGTGGGTGGCCGACGTCAACCTGGAGCCCGGCACCTACGACGTGTGGGCCGAGGCGGTGGACGTGGTGGGGAACCGGTCCACCACGCACCCGCAGCGCATCGAGGTGCTCAAGCCGCTGGTGCCCAGCCTGCGCTGAGAGGGTCCGAGCACGTAGCATCTTGCACGTCATGGACCGTGAACAGGCGCTCGGGCTCGTCCGGGAGAGGACGTCGAAGGAGACGACGGTCCGCCACCTGATCTCGGTCGAGGGGATCATGCGCCGCCTGGGACGCCACTTCGGCGGCGACGAGCACACGTGGGCCCTCGCCGGTCTCTTCCACGACCTGGACCAGGACGAGACGCACCACGACCTCTCCATCCACGGATACACCACGGCCCAGTGGCTCCGGCCGTTGGGCGTCGACGAGCAGGTCGTGAACGCGGCCCTCGCGCACGCCCATCCCGAGTACCGGACGGACCTGATGTCCAAGGCGATCGTGCACGCCGATGCCATCTCGGGACTGCTCGTGGCCGTCGCGCTCGTTCGTCCGGAGAAGGCTCAGGGGATGAAGGTCTCCTCCGTCCGCAAGAAGCTGAAGGACCGCGCGTTCGCGCCCGGAGTCGCCCGCGAGGACATCACCGGCGTCACCGACTCCATCGGGCTCGAGCTCGACGAGTTCATCGCTCTCGGCATCGAGGGCCTGCAGCTCGTCGCCGACGAGATAGAGCTCTAGTGCGCCACGCATTCGCCGAGCTCGTCCAGGGTCTCCCCGCGCCCCTCGCCACCGTCGTCCTGGCGATGGTCCCGATCGTCGAGCTCCGGGGAGCGATCCCGCTCGCCATCCTCACCTACCGGCTCCCGCCCCTCGAGGCGTTCGCCTGGGCCGTCCTAGGGAACATGATCCCGGTCCCGATCATCCTCTTCTTCCTCGAACCCGTCTCCGACTTCCTGCGCAGCCGATCGCGCCTCTTCGACCGATTCTTCGAGAAGCTCTTCGACCGCACGCGGACGAAGCACTCTCACCGCTTCGAGAGGTGGCGCGACCTGGCGCTCATCACGTTCGTGGCCCTCCCCCTCCCTCTGACCGGGGCCTGGACGGGCGCCCTAGCCGCGTTCCTGTTCGGCGTCCGGCCCCGGCGGGCGATCCCGCTGATCGGAGTGGGCGTCCTCATCGCCGCGACGATCGTCACGACGCTCGTGGTGAGCGGCCTGCGCCTGTTCGGCGTCTAGGCCTTGCGCTTCGGGGACCTGCGCTTCGCCGCCGGCTTCTTGGCCGTCGTCTTCTTGCGCGTGGCCTTCTTCTTGGCCGGCCCCCTCTCGCGGCGGGCCTGGAGGAGCTCCGCCGCCCGCTCGATCGTGATCGACTCGGGCTCGTCTCCCGTCCTCAGCGAAGCGTTCGTCTCCCCGTCGGTGACGTAGGGTCCGAAGCGCCCCTCCTTCACGACGACGGGCTGGCCGGAGACGGGATCGGGCCCGAGCTCGCGGAGCGGGGGAGCCGGGGCACGCTGGCCCCGCCGCCTCTTCGGCTCGGCCAGACGTCGGACCGCCTCCCCGAGGTCGACCTCGAAGATCTGCTCCTCCGTATCGAGCGACCGGGTCTCGGCTCCCATCTTCAGGTAGGGACCGAACTTCCCGTTCGCCGCGACGATCTCCTCGCCCGTCTCCGGGTGGGACCCGACCGTACGGGGGAGCGACAGCAGCCTCATCGCGGTCTCGATGGACATCTCGTCGGGCGACATCGTCTTGAAGAGCGAGGCGGTCCTCGCCTTCGCCCCCTTCGCCTCGAGCTCGTCGGGGTCGCCCAGCTGCACGTACGGACCGAACCGGCCGCTGCGCACGAGGATGGTGAGCCCGGAGTCCGGGTCCGTGCCGAGGATCTTGTCACCCTTCGGCGCCGAGAGGATCTCGGCGGCGCGGTCGACCGTGAGCTCGTCCGGCGGGATGTCCTCGGGGATCGAGGCCGTCTCCTCGTCGCGCTGCACGTACGGTCCGAACTTGCCGACCCGCACGACGATCTCCCGGCCGAGGTCGTCGCTCCCGAGCGGGATCGTGTTGACCTCCCGGGCGTCGATCTCGTCGAGCCTCTCGTTCACGAGCTCGTGGAGCCCGGGTTCGCCGTTGCCGTGGTAGAAGCGGCGCAGCCACGGCCGGGAGTCCTGCTCGCCCTGGGCTATGTCGTCGAGCGTGTCCTCCATCCGAGCCGTGAAGGCGTAGTCGACGAGGTCGGGGAAGTGGCGCTGCAACAGCGTCACCACCGAGAAGGCCGTCCACGTGGGGACGAGCTGGGAACCCTTCTTCCAGACGTAGCCGCGGTCCATGATCGTCGCGATCATCGACGCGTAGGTCGAAGGACGCCCGACCCCGAGCTCCTCGGCGGCCTTCACGAGCGACGCCTCGGTGAACCGGGCCGGGGGCTGCGTCTGATGGCTGTCCGCCTCCAGGTCCACCGCCCGGACGGACTGTCCCTCGACCAGAGGAGGCAGGAAGCTCTGCCTGTCCTCGAGGTCCGCCTCCGGGTCGTCCGACCCTTCGACGTAGGCGCGCAGGAACCCCGGGAAGGAGATGGTCCGTCCGGAGGCCGCGAACTCCGCGTCGCGCCCGGCGGCCACGGCCCCCACCCTGACCTGGACGCTCGACCCGACCGCGTCGGCCATCTGTGACGCGACCGTCCGCTTCCAGATCAGCTCGTACAGCCGCGCCTCGTCGGCGCTGACCTCCCGCGCCACCTCGTCGGGCGTGCGGAACCGGTCGCCTCCCGGCCGGATGGCCTCGTGCGCCTCCTGGGCGTTGCGCACCTTCTTCGCGTAGGTGCGGGGGCGGTCCGGGACGAAATCAGGCCCGTACAGCTCCCCCGCCTGGGCCCGGGCGGCCGCCACGGCCGTCTCGGACAGCGCGGTCGAGTCGGTCCGCATGTAGGTGATGTAGCCGTTCTCGTAGAGACGCTGGGCGAGCTGCATGGTGTATCGGGTCGAGAACCGCAGCTTCCGGCCCGCCTCCTGCTGCAGGGTCGAGGTCATGAACGGCGCGTGCGGAGAGAGTCGATAGGGCTTCTCCTCCACCGAGCGCACGGTGAACGCCGAGTCGCGAAGCGGATCCGCGAGCTCGCGGGCCTGAGCCTCGTCGAGTAGGACGGCCCCCTGACGGGTCAGCTCACCCGACTCGGAGAAGTCCTTCCCGGTCGCGAGCCGGGCACCGTCGAGGGAGACGAGGGTGCCGACGAACGACCCGTCCGTGCCGCCGGCCTCGAACGTGGCCTTCACGTCCCACCAGGCAGCGGACCGGAAGCGCATCCGCGCCTGCTCGCGTTCGACGACGAGCCGGGTGAACACGCTCTGGACACGGCCCGCGGACAGCTTCGGGGCGACCTTCTTCCAGAGCACGGGGGACACCTCGAAGCCGTACAGGCGGTCCAGGATGCGGCGGGTCTCCTGGGCGGAGACGAGCTGCATGTCCAGCTCGCGCGGCCGATCGATCGCCTCCTGGATCGCCTTCCGGCTGATCTCGTGGAAGACCATCCGTCGCACCGGGACCTTGGGTTGGAGGATCTCGGCGATGTGCCAGGCGATCGACTCCCCCTCCCGGTCCTCGTCGGTCGCCAGGAACACCTCTGAGGCGTCCTTCACCGCCGCCTTCAGCTTCCGGACCTGTTCCCTCTTCTCCGGTGGGACGACGTAGATCGGCTCGAAGTCCTTGGTGACGTCGACCCCCAGCTGCGCCCACGGCTGACCCTTGTACGACTCGGGCACCTCGGCCGCGCTGCGGGGCAGATCGCGGATGTTCCCCATGGACGCTTCCACGAGGTAGCCCGTGCCGAGGTAGCCCGCGATCGTGCGGGCCTTGGCTGGGGATTCGACGATGACGAGGGGCTTGGGCATCGCAGGGGGAAGGATGGGGGTGCTCCGCGAGGCTGTCAAGCGGCCCCGCGTCCGGCCCCCGACGTACGTCGGGGGCCGCGCCAGCCCCGACCGAACCCCTGGAGAGGGCCGGGAGGTCTCCCGCATAGGCTATAGATGGGTCCGGAGCCACCCTCAGATGAGCGACCCGTCCAAGCCTGTCTCGTCGGTCCCACCGCAGATCCCGGTGGGCGAAGCCGTGGGCTCGACCGGCATGCGCCGCAGCCCGTACCGGTCGGTCCTGAAGCTGCGCAACTTCCGCCGGCTGTGGCTCGGGATGACGGTCTCGAGCCTGGGGGACTGGATCGGACTGTTCGCCCTCCTCGCGATAACGGACCGGCTCGCCCCCGGCAACCCGCTCGCGATCGCCGGGCTCATGATCTTCCGGGTGCTCCCGGCCCTCGTGATCGGGCCGCTGGCCGGCGTCGCGCTCGACCGCTGGGACAGGCGCAAGGCGATGATGGCGTGCGACCTGCTCCGTGCCGTCCTGATCGCGACCGTGCCGTTCGCGCGGTCCCTGCCGTTCCTTTACGCGGTGTCCTTCGCCCTCGAGACCCTCTCGCTGATCTGGATGCCGGCGAAGGACTCGCTCATCCCCAACCTCGTCCCGTCCCGGTGGCTCGTGGCCGCCAACTCCCTCGCCCTGTTCACCACCTACGGGGTCTTCCCGCTCGGGGCGCTGGCGTTCACCGGGCTCGTCGGCGTCGGGCAGCTGATCGGCAACCAGTTCCCCGCTCTGGCCGAGCTCCAGCTGAACGAGGAGAACCTCGCCCTGTGGATAGACGCGGTCACCTTCCTCGTCTCGGTCGCCCTGATCTCGCGGATCGACTTCCCGGGTCTCCCACGGGAGAAGAGGCCCCTGCGCTTCCGGGTGGTCGTGGAAGAGATAAAGGAGGGGCTCCGGTACCTCTCTGAGCGTGGGGAGGTGGCCAGGATCATGCGAGGGATCGGGTTCGCGCTCGTCGGGGGCGCGGTCATCTTCTCGCTCGGCGCCCCCTACACCAGCCAGGTGCTGCGCGGGGGAGCCCAGAGCTTCGGCCTGGTCGTAGCCTTCCTCGGCACGGGGATGGGCCTCGGCGTGCTCGTGCTCGGGTTCGTCGGTGACCGCCTCTCGAAGGGCTGGGTCTTCGCGGGCGCCATCATCGCCGGCGGTCTGGTGCTCGTCGGCGCTTCGATGGTCACGCGCTTGGAGTACGCGCTCCCCGTGGCCGGGCTCCTCGGAGCCTGTGCGGGCGCGGCCACCGCCACCGCCTTCGCGATGCTGCAGGAGAAGGTGCCGGACGCGGTCCGTGGCCGGACGTTCGCCTCCGTCCAGATCGTGATCCGCCTCTCCCTGTTCCTATCGCTGATCGCGTTCCCATCGCTCGCCCAGCTCTTCGGGCAGGTCTCGGGCGACGCGGCGGAGGGGGTCCGGTTCGCCCTCGCGCTGGGCGGGCTCCTCGGCGTGGTGGCCGGGACCGTGGCCGCGTTCGACGTCTACAGGGGACGGATAGACGGGTGAGCGTCTGGGAGCCGATCGCCGGCCAGTCCGGACCGGTCCGCCTGCTGCAGGGAGACGTCTCCTCCGGGCGCGTCTCCCACGCGTACCTCTTCTCCGGCGGCACCGGACGGGTGACTCGCGCGGCGGCCGAGGCGTTCGCGGCGGCGCTCGTCTGTCCGGACGGTGGATGCGGCCGGTGCCGGACGTGCAGGGCGGTGTCGCTGGGGGTCCATCCGGACGTAGACACGCTGGAGCCCCCCGGCATGCAGCTGCTCGTCGAGCAGGTGCGCGACGCGGTCCGGGCGGCGTGGCGGGTGCCCACGGAGGCTTCGCGTCGCGTCATAGTCGTCGACCGGGCGGACCGGATGAACCCCAACGCGCAGAACGCTTTCCTCAAAGCGCTCGAGGAGCCGCCGACGGCCACGACGATCGTCCTCGTCGCGCCCAACGGTGACGCCCTCCTCGAGACGGTGCGGTCGCGCTGTCGTGAGATCGCGTTCCACGCCCCCTCGGAGGGGGAGACCGCCGAGATGCTGGTCTCGGCCGGGGTGCCGGACGACGAGGCCCGCCGGTGGGCGCGTCTGGCCGGGACGCCCGACCGGGCCCGGCAGCTCGCCTCGGACGCAGACGCCCGCGCGCGGCGAGAGGAGGTGGTCTCCCTGGCGCTGCAGCCCGCCCGCGACCCCGCGGACTCGCTGGCCGCCGCCGAGACCGTGGCCGCCCGGACCCGTGAGATGCGCGACCGGATCGCCGAGCGACACCGGGAGTCGGCGGCCGAGGCCGCCGAGTGGCTACGGGAGACCAAGAAGGCGGTCGAGGACAGGCTGCGACGGGAGCAGCGCCGAGCGGAGCAGGTCGCCCTCGACGAGGTGCTCGAGGACCTCGAGTGCGTGCTCCGCGACGCTCTCGTGGTCGCCCATGACCGCGATGGCCCGCTCCTCGACCCCGGGCTCCGGCCCGTCCTGGGGGAGGTCGTCTCCCGCCTCGGTCCACGGGCGGTGCCCGCGGTCCTGCGTGCGCTCGCTGCGGTGGACCTGGCGCGACGGCGCTTGGCCGCGAACGCGAACGTGCTGGTGGTCTTGGAGCAGGTGTTCCTCGCCGTCCACGGCGCACTCGGCTCCCCGGCTCCCGCGGGAGCAACCGTGGGAGGCGAGCGTTGGTAGGATCCCTGCGTTGCCGGAGTAGCTCAGGGGCAGAGCAGTCGATTCGTAATCGACAGGCCGCGGGTTCAAATCCCGCCTCCGGCTCTGGGGCCGCTCGAGCCCCCGGACCTCGACCCCGATCACGAGAGAGACCGACGTGCGCGACAGACGCATCCGTTTCATGGTGCTGCTCCTCGTCCTGGCCCTGGGCGCCTCCGCGTGCCGCGCTCCCGAGGGCCGCGACGGTCCCGGTCCGACGGCGTCGCCGTCGGAGACCGGGGAGGACGAAGGGTCCGACCGGGCGGAGGACGTCGAACCGCCACCCGTCGCCGACCCTAACCTGACCGGACGGGTGGGGCTCATCGTGGTCAGCAACAGTCGGACCTTCCCCCGCCTGCTCGGCTCCCCCTCCGAGCCGGGTGTGGTCGTCCTGTGGGTGCAGCCCGACGGGCCGTCATCCGGCGCCAACCTGCAGCGGGGAGATGTCATCACGCACGTGAACGGCGACCCCTCGGTGAACGCGGAGCTCGCCGTCCGTCAGCTGCGGGCGCGCCCGGGGGACGAGCGGCGTCTGCGCGTCCTCCCCGCGGGAGGGGGAGCCGCCCGCCAGGTCACCGTGACCGCCCAGAACCCGGGCAACATCGACGTCCGGAAGGACTACTACCAGGAGATGGTTCGGGAGACCCCCGACGACCCGATCGTCCATTACCTGAGGGCGCAGTCCACGGGGCCGTTCGACGAGAACATAGAGAGCGCGGAGCGCGCGGCGGACCTGTTCCCCGGCTTCACGGAAGCGATCAGCCTGAGGGCGGAGCTGCTCTTCAATCAGTCACAGCACCGGGAGCTGCCGGTCGAGAAGGTGGATGAGTTCCGCGACCGCGCCCAGCGCGACTGGCGCATCGCGCTCAACCAGGAGCCGACCAACACGCGCGTGCTCGTGTCCTTCGCGCAGGCACTCGCCCAGCTCGGGAGCGTCCGGCTCGCTCACCAGCACGCTACCCGGGCGGTGGAGCTCGACGAGACCTTCCCCGGCGCCCATTACGCGGTCGCGCTCGCCGAGTACACGCGCTCGAGGTACGCGGCTGCGGCGAGGCCGGCTCGCCGGGCGGTGGACCTCAACCCCTACGACGTCCGGTACTACAGGACGCTCGCGTTCACCTTCGCCAAGCTCGACCGGGACGCCGACGCGCGCCGGACGGCCGATGCCATCTCGGGGCTCCTCGAGCCCCGTCAGCGGCAAGAGCTGTACGACCAGCTGAAGAACGTCTAGGCCCGGGGCCGCCCATGAGCGACGACGGACACCAGCGGCCGGGACTCTCCTGGCCGGACCACGACACGGGCCCCACACCGCCCCCCGGTTACGGCGACCCCCGCGAGCGCGCGACGCGGCGTCCGCTCGCCTGGTGGGACCGCGTCAAGATCCTCCTGCTGCTGGGTGGCTCCTACATGTTCCTGGTCTGGGGCATCCTCGCGGCCGACCCGAGCCTCGTCTTCGCGGAGGCCATGTGGATCGCCTCCCACGACTACCGATGGCTGCTCTGGCTCATCGGACTCGAGGCCGTGCGCCAGGTCCATTACCTGATCAGCGAGAGGTCGGCGGGCTACCACCACCTGTGGTCGAACAGGATCTTCGGGGGCCTCGAACGGCGCGCCTCGCGCATGGACGACTGGAACCGCTACCGGATCGCCCGGGTGGCCAAGTGGCTGTTCGTGCTCGCCGTAGCCGATCTCGTGCTCGCCCGCACGACGGACACGTCGCCCTCCACCGCGCTCTTCCAGCTCCCGCTGGCGCTCTGGAACATCCTGCCGATGGCGCTGCGCCTGCTCTTCGGCATGTTCTTCCTGATCGTCCAGTTCGCCGCGCTCTTCTGGTTCCTGAGCAAGGGCGGGATCGACACCTACATGCCGGAGGACATCAAGACGAGGTTCAGCGACGTGTGGGGCCAGGACCACGTCCTCGACCACATAAGGGAGAGCATCTTCTACCTCGAGCGGCCCGAGGTGATCGAGGAGCGGGGAGGGTACCTGCCGGGCGGGATCCTGCTCTGGGGACCGCCCGGGACCGGCAAGACGCTGCTGGCCGAGGCCGTTGCCGGGGAGACGGGCAAACCCTTCGTCTTCGTGGACCCCGGTGCCTTCATCCAGATGTTCGTCGGGGTGGGTGCGCTGAAGGTCAAGGCGCTCTATCGGAAGCTGAGGAAGCTCTCGATCCGGTACGGCGGCGTCATCGTGTTCTTCGACGAGGCGGACGCCCTGGGCAACCGCGGCGCGGTCGTCACGGAGGGCGGGGGGTGGAGGCCGCCCACCTCGGGGAGCGTTTGGCAGGACGACCCCGCCTGCCGCGGTCTCTGTTACCTGTCCTCGGACAGCGTCTCGGTGTTGCACGCCCCGGTCCATCC
>DATLFR010000044.1 GCA_035540895.1 Actinomycetota bacterium
CGGGCCCGGACCATCTCGGTAGAAGGCTACCCCGCTGCGGATCAGCGGGGGGCGAGCACGCGCATCGCGCCCGAGACGCTCAGCCCGGGCTGGGGTCCTCCGGCCACGGCGACCAGGGTGGTCCCGAACGCCACGACGCCCAGTCCGTGCGTGGGCGTCGGCAGCGGCGGGAGCCTGGTCCAGGACTCCTGTCCCGCGCGTAGGGCCTCGACCTCGGCGATCGTGCCGTCCGGTCGTTCTCCACCGACGACGACGATCCGGTCTCCCCAGGTCGTCGCGCCGAACCCGCCACGCGCCACGCCGAGCCCGGGCGCGCTCGTCCATGTGGCCAGGTGCGGGTCGTAGACGTCGACGCGGGCCAGGTTGGCGTCCAGGGAGAGGCGGCGTCCGGCTATCACGTAGAGGAACCCGCCGAGGGAGGCGGCCGCGAGGTGGTCTCGAGGCTCGGGCAGGTCGGCCGCGTCGGCCCATACGTCCCCGTTCGGGTCGTAGACGTGCTGGGACCCCAGCAGCGTCGGGCGTCCCGAGAACCCGGTGGCCCCTCCGACGACGTGGACCACCCCGTTCACGACGGCGGCCGCGTGGGCTCCCCGAGCGACCGGCATCCGTCGCCGGGGCTTCCAGCCGTCCGGCTCGAGCATGTACACATCGGCCGACGCCGAACCGTCGGCCCGGTACCCCCCGAGGAGCAGCACCCGGTCCCCGACACCCACCAGGGCCGCGTGGTGCAACCGCTCGGGCAGCGGGGGCCCCGAGGTCCACGTTTCACCGTCGAAGACCTCGACGAGGTCGGTCGGCTGCCCGTCCCCCGTGAAGCCACCCGCCACGAAGATCTTGCCCGCGGCCGAAGCCGCCGCCACCTCGGTGCGGGGGGTCGGGAGATCCGGCCCGCTCACCCAGGCCAGCACCTCGTCGGGGGTGGGGGTCACGACGGGGTCGCGGGACCCGACCGCACACCCGGCCGCCAGCAGCGACGCGACGACCGTCATCGCTATCAGCCTCACCGCGACCGGGCTCCTTCCTTCGGGAGCCCCAGGATCCGCTCCCCGATGATGTTCTTCTGCACCTCGGTCGTCCCGCCCCCGATCGTGAGCGCCCGCGAGTACAGGAGCGCGTCCTGCCATCCGCCGCCCGCGCGGGCGCGGGGATCGTGACGGGAGAGGTGGGACGACGGTCCGCCGGCATCGAACGCGAGCTCGCACAGCCTCTGCCCCCACTCGTCGCCGAACAGCTTCTGCACGCTCGCCTCCGCGCCCGGGATAGCGCCCCGGACGGCCTGGGTGACCATGCGCAGCTTCAGCGAACGGTGCGCGTGGGCGTCTACGAGCACCCGGGACAACTTGTCGCGGACGACGGGGTCGCGCACCACCCCGAGCTCGCGGAGGTAGGCGACGAGCGAGACGGCGTCAGGGCCTGAGCCCCACAGCGCACCGCGGCCGGCCGATAGGCCGACCCTCTCGAACAGCAGCGTCGAGATGGTCACGCGCCATCCGTCGTTGAGACCGCCGACGAGGTCGGAGGATGCCACCCGGACGTCGCTCAGGAAGACCTCGTTGAAGATGGACCGGTCGTCGATCTGACGGATCGGCCGGACCTCCACCCCCGGGTCGTGCATATCCACCAGCAGGAAGGACAGGCCGCGGTGCGGGGGCGCGGCGGGGTCGGTCCGGGCCACGCAGATACCCCGGTCGGCCTGACGCGCGTAGGAGGTCCAGACCTTCTGCCCGTTGAGGACGAACCCGTCGCCGGTCGGGACGGCTCGCGTGTGCAGCCCGGCCAGGTCCGACCCGGCCCCCGGCTCGCTGAACAGCTGGCACCAGATCTCGGACCCGTCGAGGATGCGCGGCAGGTACCGCACCTTCTGCTCCTCGGTCCCGTGCAGGAGGATGGCCGGCCCGGCCCATCCGAGCCCGATCGCGTTCACCATCGGCGGACCATGGGCCGCCGCGTACTCCTCCTGCCAGATGAACTGGTGGGCCGGCCCGAGCCCCCGGCCGCCGTACTCCTGCGGCCAGCCGAGCCCCATGTAGCCCGCCTCGTAGATGCGTCGGTGCCACGCCTTCGCGGCTTCGAGGTCGACGTCCTCCCCGCTCCCGCGCAGACCGGGGGGGATGTTGTCCCTCAGCCACGCCCGGACCTCGGCCCGGAACCCCTGCTCGGACGCGCTGCCGTGAGGCCGCATCACTCGCCGTGGTACTCGCCGGCGCGCTTCTCGAAGGCGGCCCCGACCGCCTCCAGCATGTCCTTCGACATCAGGCACTCGACCTGCGCGGCGGCTTCTCCGTCCATCGCCGTCTGCACGTCGGCGCGCGCGGCGGCGTCCACGAGCCGCTTCGCGTGAGCGACGGGGACGGGGGGCCGGGAGGCCAGGTCGGCGACCAGCTCCCGGGCTGCGCCGGCGAGCTCCGCCGGCTCCACCAGCCTGTTCACGATCCCCCACGCCTCCGCGATCGAGGCATCGATGCGGCGGCCGGTCCAGATCAGCTCCTTCGCGCGCGCGGGTCCGATCCGGGCCGGGAGCCGGTGCGTCCCGCCGAGGTCGGGGACGAGACCGTAATTGATCTCGAGCATCCCGAAGACGGCGTCGGTCGACGCGACCACGAGATCGGCGGCCAACGCGAGCTGGAACCCGGCTCCCAGCGCGTAGCCGTGGACCGCGGCCACGACGGGCTGGGGGATGCGGCTCCAGACCCTGAACCCGGACTGGGCGACCGCCACCGCGGCCGCCACCTGCGGCGCGGAGGCGCCGTTGAACGAGCCGAAGGAGGTGAGGTCGAGCCCGGAGGAGAAGGCCCGGCCCTCGCCCTCGATGAGCACGGCGCGCACCTCACGGTCCGCCCCGATGCGCTCCCCGGCCCGGCCGAGGGCGGCGAACACCTCGGGGGTCATCGCGTTGAGCCTGTCCGGACGGTTCAGCGTGACCGTGGCCACCCGCCCCCGGACGTCGAGACGCACCACCTCTGTCATCAGGCGCCTAGCATACGGACATGGACCCCGGGCCCGGCCTGCACGTCGAGACCCACGGCGAGGGCCGCCCGCTGCTTCTGATCTGCGGCACCGGGATGGACGTGACGACCTGGTCGCTGTTCCACGACTGGCTGGCGGACGGGCGCCGGGCGATCGCCTTCGACAACCGCGACTGCGGTCGCTCGGAGCTGGCCGCGGGTCCGTACACGGTGGCCGACCTGGCGGTCGACGCCGCGGCGGTGGCGGAGGCGCACGCGGACGGTCCCGTGGACGTGCTCGGGCTCTCGCTCGGCGGTGCGATCGCGCAGGAGCTCGCGGTCGCCCGGCCCGAACTCGTGCGCAGCCTGGTCCTGCTCAACACGTGGGGCCGAACGGACCGGTGGCTGAGGGAGAAGTTCGAGACGAAGATCGCTCAGGTCCAGCGCCTGACCCGCGCCGAGTACGTCCACGCGAGCGCGTTCGACCTGTTCAGCCACCGGTTCTTCGACGCACCGGGGCTGTTGGACGCGTACCTCGAGATGACCAGGGAGCCCTACCATCCGCAGCCGGTCGAGGCGGCCGTCCGGCAGTGGCGGGCCGACCAGGGGCACGACGCTCTCGACCGTCTCGCCCGGGTCGCGTCCCCGACGCTGGTGCTCGGGGGAGCTGAGGACACGCTCACCCCCGCGCGGTACTCCGTCGAGCTGGCCGAGGCACTCCCCGGGGCGCGGCTCGAGATCCTGCCCGAGGCGGGGCACGGGATGATCCTCGAGCGGCGCGGCGAGGTGCGGGACGCCGTGGTCGGGTTCCTGGCCGACGTCGGCTAGACGAGACGGTTGGCGCAGGTCCCGGAGGCCAGCAGCGCCTGCACGGACGCCGGGAGCTCGGCCTGGGCCCGCGGGGCGGCCGGGGTCGAGGGGATCGGCTGCTCGGGCCGGAGCAGGACCTCGTCCCCCGCCACATCGACCTCGAACCGTTCCATGTTCACCGGGGACTGGCCCCAGAGCAGCCTCCCGTCACGTCCGAAGATCTCGCCGTGCGCCGGGCCGTAGAAGACCCCGGCGTCCGGACACCACCAGAGCGCCGATCCGAGGTGGGGCGATACGGATCGGAAGCCCGTCATTTCGCGGGCGTCGCGGACCAGGAAGACGCGCGAGTTCCCGATGGCGTGGATGGACACCCCCTGCGGGACCGACTCGAGAGGCACGCGCACCCCGGTCCGGGCATCCACCTCGGACAGGGCGAGCAGCGGGAACAGGATCATCACCACCGAGAAGAGGGCGAGCCCGGCCGCGACCGCGTAGGTGTTGGGTCGGTCGCGCTGCCAGTGGGTCGCGGGGGACCAGAGGTCCGCCGATAGGTCGGGCAAGGGGTCTCCCCTCCTGAGGAAGCTCGCAAGACTGTACCAGCGCCCCTGTCAACCGTCGCGGCGGTCCTTGTCGATCAGCCGGGCGAGGGACACGGCGTCTCGTCCGAACCTGTCTCGCACCTTGACGATCGCCTCCTCGGCCTGCGCGTACCGCGGACGGGGGTGCAGCGTGAGCTGCTCGGGCACGGGTCCGGACCGCAGCCCGGAGACCGATACCCCGAGCAGACGGACGCGCTGGCGGCCGCGCCTGAACGAGCGGTACGCGTCGGTGGCGGCCCGATGAATCGTCCACACGTCGCTGGTGGGGGTCCTGAGCGTGCGCGAACGCGTGTGGGTGGCGAAGTCGGACAGCCGCACCTTCAGCGTGATCGTCCGGCCCGCGAGCTTCGAGGCGGTGAGCCGGGAGGCGACCCGGTCGGAGAGTCGGAGGATCTCCGCGGTGATCCTGTCCTCGGA
>DATLFR010000045.1 GCA_035540895.1 Actinomycetota bacterium
GGTGGAGCTGTGGGTGGCCGACGACGGAGAGGGGGTGGATATCTCGCTGGTCCCGTCCCTGTTCGAGCCGTTCACCCGGGGCGCGACGAGCGCGGGGGGCGACGGCACAGGCCTCGGGCTCGCCATCGTCCGTCGTCTCGCGGAGGCGATGGGGGGGAACGTCTCCTACGAGCCCGCAGACCCGCAGGGCGCCCGGTTCACGGTGAGCCTGCCCCGACCGTAGGGGTCCGCGCGGGCGGGGGAGGCACCTCCCCCGGGAGCCGGGGCTCCTCATCCCCGGTGCCACGGTCCCGGCCGGGGGGGCTAATGGAGCAGCCGTCCGGCCCGATACAACGGGCGAGAGGGTCGGGCGCAGGGTCCGGTTCCGGCGATCTGGGAGAAGCGAACATGAACGTCACGCTCAACGGGGTCATCTCGGTCAGCGTCGAGGACGAGTGGCTCTTCGACGGTCAGCCTCTGCCGGTGTCGTTCGTGTGCGACCTCTCGGAGGACACGGTGAGGTTCGAGGACGGCAAGGTGAAGATGAGCTTCAGCGTGCCGGTCGAGCTCGCCATCTCGGAGGAGGAGTGGTCGCGCGCCGTAGGAGAGGTCCTCGCCCGCGCGGTCTACACGGGGTCGCCGGGAGACGCTCCCTCTCCGTAGAAGACGCGGTCGCAGACCTGGCGGGCGCGACGGGTCACCCGCCGGTACTCCTCCATGAAGGTCGACCGGGCCAGCCGTCCGTAGCCGAGGCTGCGCGCCAGGCGCTCCACCTCTTCGTCGGCCGTAGGTAGGACGTCCGTCGGCAGGCCCCGCAGCAGGTAGAGGTGGTTGCGGACCCTGTTCAGCATGAGGTAGGCGTCGCGCAGCCAGGCGGCGTCCCGGGGGTGGACGAGGTCCAGATCCCTGAGTGCGTCGACCGCCTGCAGGGTGTTGGGGGTGCGCAGGGCGCGGTGGCGATGTCCGTGCCGCATCTGCATCAGCTGGACGGTGAACTCCACGTCCGCGAGCCCGCCGACCCCGAGCTTCACCTGGAGCCGCGGGTCCTGGCGCGCCTTGACCCGCTCCCGCTCTATCCGAGCCTTCATCTGCCGGATCTCTGTGACCTGGTCCGGACCGAGCTCGGCGGGCCACACCCGGGGGGCCGCCTGAGCGAGGAGCTGCTCGGTGACCCGCGGGTCCCCCGCGACGTGGCGCGCGCGAAGCAGGGCCTGGAACTCCCACGTCTGGGCCCACCGCTCGTGGTACTGGCGGAAGCTCTCCAGGGACCGGACGAGCGGTCCGGCCCGCCCCTCCGGGCGCAGCTCGGCGTCCACCCTGAACACGGGAGGTGTCGACCCCAGCAGCTCCGAGAGCCGATTCGCCACGGCCGTGTGGTAGAGCCTGCTCTCCGTCCCGTCCGGACATGACACGTCGCGCTCGTGCACGAACATGACGTCCAGGTCGCTCGCGTATGAGAGCTCCTCGCCTCCCAGCCGGCCCATCCCGACCACCGCGAAGGCGTCCCCGGACGGCGCCCCCGTCCGGGCGTCCTGCTCGGACCGGGCCACCGCCAGTGCGGCCTCCACCGAGGCATCCGCGACCCACGACAGCTCCCGCGCGCCCGTCACGAAGTCGTCCCCGCGGGAGCTGCCGAGCCCGTCGACGGCGATGGCCAGCCAGTGCCCGTCCTTCCACCGCCTCAGCGCGGACACCGCCGATCCGGGATCGGCCGCGCGCGACACGACCGCGACCGCTTCTGAAACGAGCGCCGCCCGGTCTGCCCCCCGTTCCTGCTGGAGGGAGCCCACCAGGGCCGGGTCGCGCTGGAGCAGCGAGGCCAGGACGGGCCCGGTCCCGAGGGCGCGGCAGAGCGCCTCGGCGACCGGGGGCTCGTCGCGGAGCATGACCAGCAGGTGCGGGAGCGACTCGAGGGCTCGGGAGAGGTCGAGCAGGTTGCGCAGGCCCGCGTCGGGGTCGGGCGTCTCGGCGAGCCACGCGAGGAAACCGGGCAGGACGACCCTCATGAGCTTGGCTCGCCGCGAGGGTCCGGAGGTCAGCGCCACGATCGACTCCCGAGCGCGAGGCGGCCGGTCGAACCCGATGGCGGCCAGCCGCTCGAGGGCCCCTTCGGGGCGCATCGCCGGCACCTCGCCGAACGCCTCCAGCAGGGGACGGTAGAAGAGCTGCTCGTGGATGCGCCGGACGACGGCGGTCGTGCGGCGCCAGCGGTCCTCGAAGGCCTCCAGCGCCGTCCGTCCCGGCTCGTCGCGGTACCCCAGGCCGCGAGCCAGGTGCTCACGCCTGGGGGCCTGGGTGGGGAGCGTGTGGGTCTGCCGGCCCGCGACGAGCTGCAGGCGGTGCTCCACGTGTCGCAGGAAGACGTACGCCTCGGCCAGCTCGGCCGCGTCCTCCTCGGCGACGAACCCCTCCGCTCCCAGCAGGTCGAGGGCTTCGAGCGTCGACCGGACGCGCAGCTGCGGGTGGTGGCGGCCATGGACCAGCTGGAGGAGCTGGACGGCGAACTCCACGTCGCGGATCCCGCCGCGACCGAGCTTCACCTGGCGCTCGTGCAGGCCCCGACGCTCCACCTCCTGCTCCGCCCGGGCCTTCAACGCGCGCACCTGCTCGATCGCCTCGGCCCCCAGCCTCTCCGGCCAGACGTAGGGGTGGGCCATCTCCAGGAACCGCTCCCCCACGTCTTCGTCGCCGGCTGCGAACCTGCACTTGATGAGCGACTGGAACTCCCACACCTCGGCCCATCGTTCGTAGTACGCCTTGAAGGCATCGAGCGAGCGCACGAGGGGGCCGTCCCGCCCCTGCGGCCGGAGGTCGGCGTCGGTCCGGAAGATGGTCGGTGGGCCGTTCATGGCGTCCATGAGGGCCCGGGCCGTCCCCTCGGCCGAGTCGGGGTCCATCCCCTCCGAGACGAACAGGACGTCGATATCCGACGCGTAGTTGAGCTCCCGTCCGCCGTACTTCCCCATCGCCATCACGGCCAGCCCGCTGCCCGGCTCCACGAGACGACGCAGGCATGCGTCTCCGAGGTCGGCCAGGGCGGCTCCCGTGCGCTCGAAGGACGGACGGGTGGGCTCGTCGGTCAGGTCACGTGCGGCTATCGCGGCGAGGGCGGCGTCCTTCATCTCCCGCAGGTCGGCGCGTTCCCGGACCGGACCCCCCAGGATCTCGCCGGCGAGCCCGTCCACCCTCGTAACGAGCGAGGCGAGGTACTCGCTGAACCCGAGCGTGGCCATCAGGGACCGGGCCGCCCCCGGGTCGGCGAGGGCAGCCTCGACGGCCGGCGCAGGCAGGGCGCAGAGTCGGCGCAGGGCCGCGTCGGGGTCGGCGGTTTCACCGAGGAGGTCCAGGAGCCGCGGCCAACGCCCGTCCACCTGCCAGTCGGACGGGAGCTCCCGGGCCGCGGCGGCCGGGTCGCGGAGCCCGTAGCGCGCCAGGGCGGCCGTGTCCGACGCCGTCATGGACGAAGCCTAAAGGAGAGGAGGCCCCGTCACGTGCTCGGGGCCTCCCCATGGTGCGGTCCTGTAGGCGGGATCCTGTCCCCCCTCACGGGGGTGGCGACCATCCATCTCGGCGACGCGTCACCGCGCCGCTCCAGCGGCCTACCCGGGAGCATCGGACGGGCCGCCCGCTCCCTGCTTGGCCTTGCTCCGGACGGGTTCGCCTAGCCTCCCCGGTCACCCGGGGAGCTGGTGGGCTCTTACCCCACCGTTTCACCCTTGCCTGTGCCTCTCGGGCCATCGGCGGTCTGCTCTCTGTTGCGATCGCCGCGGGTCTCCCCGCCTGGGCGTTACCCAGCATCCTGCCCTGTGGAGTCCCGACCTTCCTCGGCGCCCACCGAGGTGGGCGACGCGGTCGCCCGGACCGCTCCACGCCCAGTCTACGCGGGCCCCCCGAGGCCGGCACCTGCGCCGGGATCGGCCTAGGGCGGCATGGGCGCCGGCGGCGGCCCCTCCCACAGCGGGTCGGCCAGGTGAGTGGTGTCGTTCAGGAGACGGACGCGCCAGAGCTGGCTGCGCGCCCCCAGCAGCGTTATCGAGCACGGGTCTATCTCGAAGGCGAGCAGCGCGACGTACGGCGCATGGACGAGGCGGCGGACGAGCGAGAGGACCACTCCCCCGTGCGCAACGGCCACGATGGTCCCGCCGTCGTGGGCCTCGGTGACCTCGTCGAACCACCGGCCGGTGCGGTCGAGGACGGACGCCCACGACTCCCCGCCCGGCGGGGGGACGTTCTCGTCACCGATCCAGGCCGAGAAGCCATCCGGGTCGCGCTCCCGCACCTCCGGCGAGGTCAGCCCCTCCCAGTCGCCGAAGTCGCACTCGACGAGCCTGTCGTCGTGGACGGGGTCGATCCCCACGGCCTCGGCTATGGGCGCGGCGGTGGTCCGGGTCCGGAGCATGGGGGAGACGTACAGCGCGTCGACGGAGACCTTCGACATCCGTCGGGCGGTCAACGCCGCCATCCGCTCCCCGGCCTCCGTGAGCGGGACGTCCGACGATCCCGCGAAGCGGCGCTCGACCGACGCCGGGGTCTCCCCGTGGCGGATGAGGATCACCCGGGTGCCCGTCCTCACGGGGTTCGCTCCCTCGCCATCTCGAGGTGGCCGGTGCGGACGAACGCGCGCAACCCCTCGCGGTTGAGCATCCCGTGCGCGGCGAACATCCACAGGAGCAGGCCGGCCCCCAGCGCCTCGAGGAGCAGGATCTGGGGCTGCAGGTAGACCAGCCAACCTCCCTCGATCGGGTGCGCCGGCATCTCCCATCCGAACAGCGGCCACCAGAAGACCCGAGGCTGCGCCCAGACCCCATCGAGCGCGAGGTGCAGGAGGGAGCCGACGGGGACGAGGACCAGCCTGCGTTTCCCCCGGCCCCGCATGAAGAACAGGACGCTGAAGAACAGGACGTTCACCAAGAGCGAGTGCCCCCACAGACGTCCGGAGTCGAGCTGGTCACGGAACAGGACCCTGCCCACCGGCTTGTCGACGAGGTCGGGCAGGATGGACCCGAGCATGGCGAGCCGGTAGTCCAACCGCGTGCTGCCCCGGAACACGAACCAGAGGATGGCGAGCGTCGCGCCGGTGTGCCAGAGGATCACTCGACCACGAGCAGGCGGCGGCAGTGCTCGCAACGGAACAGCTGCTCACCCTCGCGGGCCTTCCGCTTTATCCGGTCGACCTCGACCGCGGACAGCGCCTCCCGGCACGCCGTGCAGACCCCCTCGCGGAGCGCTCCCACGCCCACCCCGCGCTTCGTCGCGCGCAGCTCCTCGTACCGGTCGATGACGTCCGGCGGGACCTGTCCGGCCAGCCCCGCACGCCGGGTGTCCTCGACCGCCAGCTCGCGGTCGATCTCTTCCGTCCGATCGGAGATCCTCCCGCGGATACCCTGAGCCTCGACCTCGAGGTCGGCGATCTCCGCCTCGAGCTTCGCCCGCTCGGCCTGCAGCTCGTCGCGGCGGACCATGAGCTCCAGGTCGGCGTCCTCGAGGGGCGCCCGGCGGCGTTTCAGCATCGCGATCTCGTCGGACAGGGCCCCGACCTCCTTGGGGTTGGTGACCTGGCCGGAGTACATCTTCTTCTCCTCGCGGGAGATCTTGTCGTCGAGCTCCTGCACCTCGCCGTCGAGCCGCTTCATCTCCTGGTTCACCGACCCGAGCTCGGCGTCGACGCGTGCCACCGCCGCCTGGACCTCGGCGATCCGTTGGGTCATGGAGGTGAGCTCGAGCTTCTCGGGGAGGGTCTCCTTGCGCTCGTTCAGCCGGTCGATGGCCAGGTCGACCTGCTGGAGGTCGAGCAGGGGGCGCAGAGATGCCGCTCCGGGCGGCGCTTGGGTCTCCTCGGCCATCGCGGACCACTCTAGCCGAGCGCACCATCCGGTACCGGGGGTCGTCCGGATAGTCTGCCGGGCATGGAAGAACTGCGCGTGAGCTGGGGCGGCGGCGAGGTCCCGGTCGTGCGCCACCGTTCGCAGGGAAGCGCCGACACGGTCGTCGTCCTCGGGCACGGGGCCGGAGCAGGCATGTCCAGCCCCTTCATGGGCATGGTGGCGGAGGAGCTCGCGGCCCGGGGGTACGACGTGGTGCTCTTCGACTTCCCGTACCGGGCCGCCGGGCGCAAGGCGCCCGGGAGCGCCGCGGACAGCGAGGCGGGTCTGCGCGCGGTCGCCGAGCGCGTGGCCGATGGACGACGACTCGTCCTGGGTGGGAAGTCGTACGGGGGACGGATCGCCTCCCAGGTGGTGGCCCGGGGCTTCGGATGCGATGCGCTCGTGTTCCTCGGTTATCCGCTGCACGCCCCGGGGCGCCCGGACAAGCTCCGCGACGAGCACCTCTACGCGATCACCGTCCCGATGCTGTTCCTGCAGGGGACGCGCGACACGTTCGCCCGCCCCGACCTTCTCGCGGCGGTGACGGGCCGGCTCCCGACGGCGGAGCTGGTGGAGATCGCCGACGGGGACCACTCGTTCGCCGTCCGGCAGAGACCGCCGCGCGAGGTGATAGCGGAGCTCGCCGGCCAGGTGGACGGGTTCCTCAGACGGATCGACGGAGGATCGCGATGACCTACGAGCAGATCTCGTACGACGTGTCGGACGGCGTGGCGACCGTAACGCTGGACCGTCCGGAGAAGCTGAACGCGTTCACGCGGACGATGCTCTACGAGCTGCTCGACGTCTTCGACCGCATCGACGGCGACGACGGGGTCCGGGCGGTGGTCGTCACCGGACGGGGTCGGGCGTTCTGCGCGGGCGCGGACCTGTCCGGGGGCGGTGGCACGTTCGATCGCGACCGGCTCGGCGAGCCGTCCGACGAGACCCTGCGCGACGGCGGGGGCCGGGTCACGCTCCGCGTCTTCGACTGCCGCAAGCCCGTGATCGCGGCCATCAACGGCCCGGCGGTCGGGGTCGGCATCACGATGACGCTCCCGATGGATGTCCGCCTGGCCGTGCCGGACGCCAAGATCGGGTTCGTGTTCACGCGGCGAGGCATCGTGCCGGAGGCGGCGTCGTCGTGGTTCCTGCCCCGGCTGGTGGGCATCTCGACCGCGGTGGAGTGGGGGTTCACGGGGAGGATCTTCACGGGAGCCGAGGCTCACGAACGAGGACTGGTGCGCAGCCTGCACTCACCCGAGGAGCTGCTCCCGGCCGCCTACGCGCTCGCCCGCGAGATCGCCGACAACACGTCCGCCGTCTCGATCGCCCTGACCCGGCAGATGTTCTGGCGGATGCTGGGGGCGCCGCACCCGATGAGTGCCCATATCGCCGACTCGCGCGCGATGTACGAGATGGGGCGCGGGCCCGACGCCGCCGAGGGGGTCACGTCGTTCCTCGAGAAGCGCCCGCCGAACTTCCCCCTGAAGGTGTCCACGGACCTCCCCGACCTCGGGTGGGAGCAGCCGTCGTTCGAGTGGTCCGGCCCGCGGTAGGCCGGCCGGACCGATCCCGGCGTCACCTCGGCGGCCGGTTGATGGCGCCGCAGAGGCATCGCATCAGGACCTCGTCGTAGTTGGGGGCGGGCTGGGCGTCGTCGTGCGCGACGAGGACCCGCCGGCACGCCCCGCAGACCCAGTCGACCCCGCCGGTGTAGCCCCGGACCATCGGGGCCTCCGTCTGTTGGTCCACGACGGTTCGGCCGTCCCGCTCCGCCTGCACGACGGAGACGAGCGACAGGTTGCGCTTCTTGCCGTTCGCCATGCGACGAGCCTACGCCGGATACGCCTGCATCTCGGTGGACTTCACCGAGACCCACACGTCCGCCCCGGGAGCCAGGGCGAGCTCCTCGCAGGCCTCCCGCGTCACCTCCGACACGATCCGGGGCGGACCGTCCACCACCACCCTCACTCGGTCCCCCGTGGCTGTGACCTCTGCGACCTCGCCCCTCCAGACGTTGCGCGGCGTCCCCTCGGGGTGGGTCCGGTACAGCGCGACGGTCCGGGGGTGGAAGACCACGAGCCCCTCCCCGTCGGGGAGCCCGGGCACCACGAGCTCAACAGCGCCCCCCGTCCTCATCACCCCGGACGAGACGCGTCCCCGGACGAGGTTCACCCCGCCGAGGTCCGCCGCGTACGCCGACCGCGGCCTCGCCGCCACCTCGGACGGGCTCCCGGACTGCACCGCCCGCCCCTCCTCGACGATCACCAGCCTGTCCGCGAGCGTGAACGCGTCGGCGGGATCGTGGGTGACGAGCAGGCGGACGCCCGCGAAGCTCGAGAGCGCGTCGCGCAGGGCCCGCCTCACCGCGGGTCGGGCCGTCACGTCCAGGGCGGCGAGGGGCTCGTCGAGCAGCAGGACGGGGGGCTCGGTCACCACCGCCCTGGCCAGCGCCACCAGCTGCGCCTGGCCCCCGGACAGCTCCCTCGGACGGGCCGAGGCGAGGTGCTCGAGCCCGAACCTGGACAGCGCCGCGGCCGCCCTCCGCCCGGCCTCGGCACGTGACGCGCCGTGACACCGGGGACCGAACGCGACGTTGTCGAGTACGGACATCCTCTCGAACAGGAGGAGGTCCTGGAACACGACACCCACGTGGCGGTGCTCCGGCGGCACGTGGACACCGGTCCGGACGTCGTCGAGGACACGGCCCCCGACCGAGACGTGGCCCGCGTCCAGGGGGATCAGCCCGGCGATCGCGCCGAGCAGCGTGGACTTGCCCGCCCCGTTCGGGCCGAGGACGGCCACGATCTCCTGTGATGTGGCGGTCAGGTCGATGTCGAGCGTGAACGACCCGCGCGAGACGACCACCCGAGCCTCGAGCGTCATCCCGACCGCAGCCACATCCCGCGCAGCGCGACCAGGACGGCCAGCGACAGCGCCACGAGGAGGACGCTGAGTGAGATGGCGGCGTCCAGGTCGGTCTCGAGGAGCGAGTGCACGGCGAGCGGGAGCGTCTGGGTGCGGCCGGGGAAGCTCCCGGCGAACGTCACGGTCGCCCCGAACTCCCCCAGCGCCCGGGCGCCGGCCAGGACCGCCCCCGCGAGGGCGGCGGGTCCGACGGCGGGGAGCGTGATGCGGCGGAAGACGGTCCAGGGCCGGGCGCCCAGGGTGCGGGCGGCATCCTCCGCCCGTTCGTCCATGGACCGCATGGCCCCCTCGACGGTGAGCACGAGGAACGGCATCGACACGAAGGTGGCGGCCAGGACGGCCGCCGTGGTCGTGAATGGGATCGAGATGCCGGCCGTCCGCTCGAGCCACTGTCCGAGCAGGCCTCGGCGTCCGAACGCGGCGAGCAGCGCGACCCCCCCGACGACCGGGGGGAGGACGATGGGCAGGGTCGTCACCGCCCTGAGGAGCGTGATGCCGCGCGCGGTCGACCGGGCCTGGACCCACGCGAGCGGGAGCCCGAGCACGACAGAGAGCGCGGTCGCGGGGCCGGTGGTCACGAGGGAGACGCGGAGCGCGGCGGCGGCCGCGGGCGACGCGAACGCGCGACCCGTGCC
>DATLFR010000046.1 GCA_035540895.1 Actinomycetota bacterium
CCGCGCCCCAGCCCGACCCCGACGCGGACCCCGGGCGGGCAGGGGCAGGGGAGCTCCGTGTCCGGGCCGAGCCCGTCGCCCGGGTCCGGTTAGAGGACGGCTTCGGCCCGCTTCAGGACCGGGGGGACCCCGGTGAACGAACAGCTCAGGATGACGCGCCCGGCGTCGAGAGATGCCTCTGGGTCGCACGGCAGGATGTCCTGGGGCAGCGACTCGGAGATCTCGGCTCCCGCTCCCTCGCCGAGGCGCAGTACGCGGTCCACCACGCGTGCGCTGACGTCGCCCGGGGCGAGGTCCAGCGGGATCCCGAGCCCGGCCGCGAGGTCCTCGGCCTCGAGCGTCGCCACGATGCGTCCGCGGTCGATGTCCGACACGCGGGCGCGCCGTCGGTAGAGGGCGGACCGGTCGAGGGTGACCCCGTCCAGCTCGTAGCGGACGGTGGCGAAGAGCAGCCGCTCGCGCGAGACCTCGTCGAGCGTCATCTCGACGTGGCGGACCTGACCGGTGAGCGCGAGCCGGGTGAGGAGGGGGAACGACTGCACATCGGCGGTCACGCCCACCGCGCCGCGGGTGCGGTCGCGGACGCGGGCCTCCATCTGCGACTCGACGAGGGACGGGGCGACCAGCTCGGCGGCGACGCCGAGGACGGCCGCGAGGAGGAAGAGGCGGATCAGCAGGCGCATGTGTCGAACGAGGCTACACGGCGGATGTCCGGACTCACTCCGACGCCGGTCCGGTGAAGTCCGCCGGCCGCTTGTTGCGGATCGCGTCTATGCCCTCCAGGACGTCCGGGCCCCCGAACCCGAGGAACTCGAGCGCCAACGAGGCGTCGAACGAGGGTCCGGCCGTCCGCAACCAGTTGTTGAGGGCGAGCTTCGTCCAGCGCAGGGCAGACTGCGAACCGGCGGCCAGCCGGCGGGCGACCTCCAGGGCCCGGTCCTCCAGCTCGTCGTCGGGCACGCACAGGGAGACGAGGCCTATCCGCTCCGCCTCGGCTCCCGAGAGCGGCTCGCAGGTGAGCAGGTGGTACTTGGCCTTCGCCATCCCGCAGAGCAGGGGCCAGATGATCACCGAGTGGTCGCCCGCGGCCACCCCGAGCTTCGTGTGCCCGTCGATGATGCGCGCCGTCTCGGACGCGATCGAGACGTCGGCGAGGAGCCCGACCACGAGGCCCGCGCCCACCGCCGGACCACGCATCGCGGAGACGACGAGCTTGGAGCAGTTGATCACGTTGTAGACGAGGTCGCGCGCCTCCCGCAGCACCCTGATGCGCACCTCGAAGTCCTCGGCCATGTCCTTCACCAGGTCGAGGTCGCCGCCGGCGCTGAAGGCCTTGCCCTCCCCCGTCACGATCACCACCCTGGTGTCGGGATCGCGGTCGATCTCGAGCCATACGTTGGCCAGGTCGCGGTGCATCTCGTGACCTGCGGCGTTCAGCTTGCCGGGGGCGCTCATGACGAGTCGCAGGACGTGCGGCTCGGGCCGCTCGAACCTGAGGCTGGGGTACCCCGCGTAGCGGTCGGACATCGTCTCCCTCCCGTTCGGACCGGATCAGGATAGGTGGCGGACGCAGCGGCGTGGTATGCATCCGGTCGTGGAGGGGGGCGAGCACTGGGCGCAGGACCGGGAGCCGCGACCGACGGGCTTCCCGTGGAAGCTGGTCGCACCTCTCCTGGTGGTCTCGGCTCTCGCCCTCGGGCTCTTCGTCTGGGTGCTGTTCGCACCGGGTGAGCGCGTCCCCCAGCCCCCGGACCCGTTCGACATGCCGGGTGTACCCCAGGAGATGCAACTGATCGCGAACGGGGTGTGGCGAGGACAGAGCTGGGCCCTCCATGCCGCCCCGCAGGAGGGGGAGCCGGGCGTCTGCCTGTCCTTCACCTGGGAGGAACACGGCGGTTCGGCCAGCTGCGGGAGCCTGCCCGGCGCCGACGACCATTTCGCGCTGGTCGGGGGCGGCGTCGGTCCGGGGGCGTTCGAGGCGGAGGGTGTCGTCTCGGCCGCGACCGCCACCGTCCGTATCGAGTGGGCGAACGGGCGGTCCGCGGAGGTCACCCCCGTTCCCATCGAAGGTATGGAGGCGAAGGCGTTCGCCGAGGTGGGCAGCGCACCCCCGGTGCGTCTGATCGCACTCGGTGCCGGCGGGGAAGAGCTCGGCATCTACGACATGGGGAGTCCGTAGTGGGCCCGGTCACGATCTTCTACAACGGCGCCTGCAGCAAGTGCCGGGGGACGATGGAGCTGCTCAGGGAGCGCGGGATCGAGCCCGAGGTGGTCGAGTACCTGTCCGCCCCGCCGACGGCCGAGGAGCTGCGCGAGCTCAGCGCGAAGCTGGGGCTCCCGGTCCGGGAGCTCGTCCGCACGTCTGAGCCGCGGTACGCGGAGCTGGGTCTGGACGACGCGTCCGAAGACGAGCTCGTGGAGGCGCTGGCGCGGGAGCCCGTCCTGCTCCAGAGACCGATCGTCGTGTCCGGGGGCCGGGCGGTGATCGGGAGGCCGCCGGAGCGGGTGCTCGATCT
>DATLFR010000047.1 GCA_035540895.1 Actinomycetota bacterium
CCTATCAGGGAGCCCCCGCGTGATACCCAGCCGGCTCATCCGCGAGACCGTCGCCCTCCGGGACGGACGCAAGGTCGTCCTGCGCCCCATACGCGCCGACGACGCCCCCCGCCTGATCGCCTTCCACGAGCACCTTTCTCCGGAGAGCAGGTACTTCAGGTTCTTCGGGCCGAAGCCGGTCCTGCTGCCGGAGGAGGCCGAGTACCTCGCCAAGGTCGACCACCTCAACCGGTTCGCGATCGTGGCCGTGGGCACCGGAGACCACGACGGGGAGCTGACCGCGGTCGGGAGGTTCGACCTGGTCGCCCCGGACGTCGCGGAGCCGGCCATCGTGGTCCGCGACGACTACCAGGGGGTCGGTCTCGGCTCGGCGATCCTCGAGCGGATGGCGGAGATAGGCCGTGGACGGGGCGTCCGCCGGTTCAGCGGCGAGATCCTCGTCGAGAACAAGCGGATGCTCGAGCTGCTCCGCTCGACGCAGCTCGAGGTCGAGGTGGACGACGGGGTCGTCCGCGTCTCGGGTCCGGTGGGTGACTGGGGACCGGTCTTCAAGGCCCTGGAGATCGTGGCCCGGCAGGCGACGAGCGTCGCGGTCCGGGGGACGTCGTTGAAGCGAGGCCGCCGGCCCTAGTCCAGCTCCACGAGGCGGGCCGCGGCGCGGCCGTCGGCGATCTCCAGGAGGGCGACCGTGAAGGTGGGGGCGCGGCGGCGGTCCGTCGGGCTCCCCGGGTTCAGCAGCAGCAGGTCGTCGTGCTGCTCCACGAGCGGCATGTGGGAGTGTCCGAAGCAGACCACCTGGGCGTCGGGGAACGCGCGCCTGAGGCGACCCGGACGTCCCGCCGCCGATCCCGAGTCGTGCAACATGGCCACCCGCACACCCCCCACCTCGAGTTCGACCGTGTCGGTCGCCCCCCACTCCCGCACCGAGACCGGGTCGACGTTGCCCACTGCGCACCGCACCGGGGCGATCTCCGACAGCTCGTCGAGGAGGGCGGGATCGGCGACGTCGCCCGTGTGCAGGATCAGCTCCACATCGGAGATCGCCCGCCACGCCTCCACGGGAAGCGTCTTGGCGCGATAGGGCACGTGGGTGTCGCCGAGGACCGCGATCAGCACAGGCCGAGCGTAACCGGCATCATGTTCCGATGAGCAAGGGCGCCCTCACCCCGCAGGGCCAGGACTTCCCCCGCTGGTACCAGGAGGTCCTGGCCAAGGCCGAGATGGCCGAGAACGGGCCCGGACGCGGGACGATGATCATCCGGCCCTGGGGGTACGGGATCTGGGAGCGGGTCCAGTCGCGCATGGACGAGCTGATCAAGGAGACCGGCCACTCCAACGCGTACTTCCCTCTCTTCATCCCCTACTCGTTCCTCCAGCGGGAAGCCGAGCACGTCGAGGGGTTCAGCCCCGAGCTGGCGATCGTCACGCACGGGGGCGGAGAGGAGCTCGGAGAGCCGCTGGTCGTCCGTCCGACCTCGGAGACGGTGATCGGCGACGCCATGTCGCGGTGGATCCAGAGCTACCGCGACCTGCCGCTCCTGCTGAACCAGTGGGCGAACGTCGTCCGCTGGGAGCTGCGGCCCCGGCTGTTCCTGCGCACGACCGAGTTCCTGTGGCAGGAGGGGCACACGGCGCACGCGAGCTGGGAGGACGCCCAGGCCGAGACCATGCGCATCCTCAACGAGGTCTACTTCCCGGTCATCGACTCGACGCTCGCCGTCCCGGCCATCCGCGGCCGCAAGACCGACCGCGAACGGTTCGCCGGCGCCAAGGTCACGTACACCCTCGAGGCGCTGATGCGGGACGGCAAGGCGCTCCAGATGGGGACGAGCCACAACATGGGCACGAACTTCTCGCGCGCCTTCGACATCACCTACACCGACGAGGCGGGAGAGGTCCGGCAGTGCCACACGACGTCCTGGGGGGTCTCCACGCGGGTCATCGGAGGCCTGGTGATGACCCACGGCGACGACCGGGGCCTACGGCTCCCTCCCCAGGTGGCTCCCGTCCAGGTGGTCGTCCTGGCCGTGAAGGAAGAGGCGATCGAGCAGGCGGCCAAGCTGGCGGACGCGGCCCGCGCCGCCGGTCTGCGCGTGAAGCTGGACGACCGCACCGACCAGTCGTTCGGACGGCGCGCGGTCGACTGGGAGATCAAGGGGGTTCCGGTGCGCATCGAGCTGGGACCGCGCGACATCGCGTCCGGACAGGCGACCGTCGTCCGCCGCGACCGCGACGCCAAGGAGCCCGTTCCCCTCGAGGGGCTGGACCGCCGCCTTCCCGGGATCGTCGACGAGGTGGGCGCGGCGCTCCGCGAGCAGGCGGTGGCGCTGCGCGACGAGATGACGCACGACGTCTCCTCGATCGACGAGATCGACGGGACCGGGTTCTTCCGGATCGCCTGGGACGCGATGGGCCGCGAGGAGGGCGAGACGAAGCTCGTCGAGCGCGCGTACACCGTCCGGTGTCTCGTGAACGCCCACGGGGAGCCCCCCGCCCCCGAGGACGACACCGGCCTGGTCGCCCTCGTCGCGAAGTCCTACTGAGCGGTGCGGGTCGGCGCCCTGCCTCGGGACACGCCCTCCCGCGAAGCCGCCGCCCGGATACTCGTCGACTCCTTCCGCGAGCACTGGCCGCGCGCGTGGCCGACCGTGGACGACGCGCTGAAGGAGCTGGACGGGCTCCCGGTGGGACAGGCCGCCTTCGTGGGAGATGAGCTCGTCGGGGTGGCCGGCGCGATCCCGACATACGACGGGAACGTGTGGGAGGTCCACCCGTTGGCGGTGGCCGAACCACACCGCGGGCGTGGCATCGGGCGAGCGCTCCTCGACGCCCTCGAGTCGCTGGCCGCCGCGGCCGGCGCATCGACGCTCTGGGTCGGCAGCGACGACGAGGACGAGATGACTACGGTCGGGGGCCGCGATCTCTACCCGGACATCCTGGGGAGCCTGGCGGCGATCGAGGACGTGAACGGTCACCCCTATCGCTTCTACATGCGGTGCGGCTTCTCGCTCGCGGGCGTCGTACCCGATGCGAACGGACCCGGCAAGCACGACATCCTGCTCGCGAAGCGCGTCAGGAGAACCTGAACCGCGTCGCGTCGGTGAACAGCTCGTCCCACGCGAGCACGGTGTGGGGGGTGAGCTTCAAGGCCGCTCCGGACGTGTAGGCGGCCGGGTCGGCGGGTCCGTACTGGGGGTACTTGGCGAACGCGGCGTCGGCTAGCTGTGACAACCGGGGACGTTGTCCCTGGAGGAATGGGGTTGGGTTAGTTCCGTGAAGGGTTGAGCCCTCCGAGCGAGGTTGTGGGTGTCGAAGCTCACGACCTCGAAGGGAGGGCTCGTGTCTGAGCGTATCGGGCA
>DATLFR010000048.1 GCA_035540895.1 Actinomycetota bacterium
GACGTCTGGGGTGGAGCGTTCCGCGGAGGAGATGCGCCGCCTGGTGGACGAGGGGGTGGCGATGGGCGAGGTGACACCGTCCGCCGGACAGGACATCCACGAGCACATCGACAAGGTCCTCCAGGAGCACGGTGAGGGAGATCACGCGGAGGCGACCCAGAAGGTCGACGAGTTGCGGGACAGGCTCCGCGAGCTCCAGCGCGACGGCGAGATCGAGACGCGCCGCTACGCGGAGCTGAGGCGGGCGGCGGACGACCTCCGGCGAGAGGTGAGGGCCTCCGGGGAGTAGGGCTCGCCCTCTGCTAGCCTCGACCCATCTCGATGCAGACGCCCACCCGACCCGAGACGTCAACGAGACGGCGAGCCATCTCCGGGCTCCCGACCGCCGAGCTCGTGGGGCTGCTCCTGGTGGCCGCGGTCCTGTTCCGTGACCGGCTCCAGCCGCTCTTCAGCGATCCGGCCGTCCGGAACTGGGTGACGATATTCGTCGCCATCACCATCCAGGCCCTGCCCTTCCTGGTCCTGGGGGTGGTCATCTCCGGCGCGATAGCGGCGTTCGTGCCTCCGTCCTGGCTGGCCCGGGTACTACCCGCCAACCCCGTCCTGTCGGTGCCCATGGCGAGTGCCGCCGGCATGGCGCTGCCCGGGTGCGAGTGCGGTTCGGTCCCGATCGCCGGGCGCCTGGTCGCGCGGGGAGCGCCTGCCCCCGCGGCGATGGCGTTCCTGCTCGCCGCCCCCGCGATAAACCCCGTCGTGCTCGTGGCGACGGCCGTCGCCTTCCCGGGACGACCGCAGGTGGTGGCCGCGCGGTTCCTCGCCTCCTTCCTCACCGCGGTACTGGTCGGTCTCATCTGGGCGAAGGTGGGCCCCGACGCGCTCATGGACCGAGCCCGCAGGAGGGTCGTGGCGGCGGACAGCAGGTGGGGCACGTTCGCCGGCACCGCTCATCACGATTTCCTCCATGCGGGCGGGTTCCTGGTCGTGGGAGGGATCACGGCGGCCACCCTGCAGACGGTCGTGCCGCGGTCCGTGCTGGACACGATCGCCGGCTCGGGGATCCTCGCGGTGGCGACGATGGCGGTGCTCGCCGTGGTCCTGGCCATCTGCTCGGAGGCGGACGCGTTCGTCGCGGCGAGCATGTGGCAGTTCTCGCTGACCTCGAGGCTGGTCTTCCTCGTCGTGGGTCCGGCGGTGGACATCAAGCTCGTCGCCCTCCAGGCCGGCGTGTTCGGCCGGTCCTTCGCCTTGCGCTTCGCGCCGCTCGCCTTCTTCGTGGCCGTGGCGTCGGCCTTGGCCGTCGGGTGGGTGCTGCTGTGACGCGCGAGGTCCAGTCGCTGCTCGTCCTCATGGTCGGGGTCGTGACCCTGCGCCTGGCCGCGACCGACGCCTACCTCAACTACGTGAAGTCGGGCATGCGGCCGTGGCTGTTGATCTCGGGGGCTCTGCTCGTCCTGCTCGCCGTGGCGCTGCTGTGGAGGGCGCTCATCGGGAGTCGCGAGGAGAGGCACGCCGACGACCACGCCGGCCTGCGCGCCGCCCCCGCGCACGGCGAGCCGGAGGCGCCCGACGGCGAGGCTCACCACGACCACGACCACTCCAACGGTCCGAAGGTGGCCTGGCTGCTGCTGCTCCCCGTCCTGGCCGTGTTCGTGGTGCCGATCGACCCCCTGGGCTCGTTCGCGGCCGCGCGTCAGGGGGCCCGTCCGCTGGAGCTGGAGCAGAAGGCGCAGTACCCGCCGCTGCCGCGGCCGAGCGGGGGCGCGGTCGACCTCCCCATGCTCGAGTTCATCGACCGCGCCTTCTACGACACCGAACAGAGCCTCCGGGGTGTGCCCGTCCGCATGGTCGGTTTCGTCGCCCCCGCCGGCGACCGGGACGCCGACTTCCTCCTGTCGCGCTTCATCGTGTCCTGCTGCGCGGCGGACGCGATGCCGGTCCAGATCGCGGTCCGCGGCGTCGACGGTGCCCCGCCCCCCGTCGATTCGTGGGTCGAGGTGGTCGGCGAGTGGGAGCCGTGGGACGGGGAGCCGGACGCGTCCGACTTCGTGCCGAACCTGACCGCTCGGCGGGTGACGCCGGTCGAGCAGCCGGCGGACCCGTACGCCACCTTCGGGTCCTAGGTGTAGAGCCGGGAGACGGTCTCCGCCACGCAGGCGGGCTTGTCCTTGCCGTCTATCTCGACCGTCACCTCGACGACCAGCTGGACGCCGCCCTCGAACCCGGTCGCCTCCTTCAGTACCCGCCGGGCCCGGACCTTCGAACCGGACGGCACGGGAGACGGGAACCGGACCCGGTTCAGCCCGTAGTTGATCCCCATCTTCGGCACGGTCGAGATCGGGAGCTCGATCCCCTTCCCGAGCGCCGGGATCAGGGACAGGGTCAGGTAGCCGTGGGCGATCGTGGTCCCGAACGGACCCGAAGCTGCCTTATCGGGGTCGACGTGGATCCACTGGTGGTCATCGGTCGCGTCGGCGAACGCGTCGATCCGCTCCTGGGTGACCTCCATCCAGTCGCCCACGCCGAGCTCCTGGCCCTCCAGTGCCTTCAGCTCCTCGAGAAGCCCCATCCTTCCTCCTGTCCTAGCCGTCCTCAGCTGCACGCGCGACAGAGGCCGAAGATGTCGGCGGTGTGTCCCGTCACGCGGAAGCCGCGGCGCCGCGCCACCCGCGCCACCCATGCCTCCACCTCGCTCGCCTCGACCTCCTCCACCTGCCCGCACGTCTGGCAGACCAGGTGGTGGTGGTGGTCGTCGCCGCACAGTCGGAACGCCTGCTCGCCATCGCGCGGGAAGGTGTCGATCTCTCCCGCCTCGGCGAGCGACGCGAGCGTGCGGTAGACGGTCGCCAGCCCGGGGCCCCCCTTCGTCCGGCGCAGCTCGTGGTGCAGCTCCTGCGCCGTCACCATCCGGCCGCGACCGGCCAGGGCCTCCAGCACCGCGATCCGCTGCCGGGTCGCGCGCAGTCCCGCGCGTCGCAGCGCTCCCTCGACGTCCATCCGGCCGACGCTACCACGCACGGTGGCTAGACTCTGCAGCGATGAGGCGCGGTCGTCTCCTGCGGCTGATCGGGGCCGCAACGGCGGTGGTGGCGGCCGCGTTCCTGGCCCCGATGGCGGTGAGGGCGCCCGGCCCGGCTCCCCCCCCGCGCGCCCGCACGGCCGTGGACGTGCAGGACGCGGCGATCGCCAGGGGCGCGTCGGGTCCTTCGGTCGGGAGCACGGTCCCGGCCTCCGTCCTGCCCGGGATCGCCGGGCCGGAGGTCGCCTTCCCCCAGGCGACGCCGACCGTCCTCCTCTTCTTCCGGTCCCAGTGCGCGACCTGCCCCGATGAGCTGGCCGGGCTCGCCGCGGTGGCGGCGTCGACGGGGGGCCGGGTCCGGACGGTCGCGGTCAGCCTCGACGAGGACCCCGCCCAGTCCGAGCCGCTCGTCCGGGCGGCCGCATCGGAGGGCCTCGTGGAGGTGGGTGCCGACCCGGGCCGGACCGTGGCCGGCCCCCTCGGCGTCGTCGACGTACCGGCGACGATCGTCCTCGACCCGAGTGGGATCGTCGTGGCCGACTGGAGGGAGGCCATAGGCATCAGCGTCCTGCACGCCTTCCTCCGCCGCACCTTCCTCTGAGGTAAGATCGCGGATCATTCCCAACTAGGAGCGTCGATGAAGCGAGCGTCCGCGGTCGTCCTGTGCGCCCTGCTGCTGGCGGCGGGCTGTTCGGACCCGCAGCGGGAGCCCGGGTCCGCCGATCCGCTCGCCGTCGTCGCCAGCGTCTACCCCCTGGCCGAGGTCGCGCAGAGGGTGGGGGGAGAGCGGGTGGAGGTCACGAACCTCACGCCACCCGGGGTCGAGCCTCACGACCTGGAGCTGACCACCGCCCAGGCGGACGCCATCCTCGACGCGGACCTCGTCCTGTACCTGGGAGCCGGGTTCCAGCCCGCCATCGAGGAGACCGTTCAGAGGTCCGAGGGTCAGGCCCTCGATCTCCTCGACGAGGTCGACCCCATATCGGGCGGTCACGACCACGACCACGAACAGGAGGAGGACGAGGGCTCCATCGACCCCCACGTCTGGCTCGATCCACGCCGGATGTCGGACATCGTTACCCGCATCGAGGAGGCCCTCGCCGAGGCCGACCCGGACGGGCGGGCCGGGTACGCGGAGCGGGCCGAGGCCTACCGGACGGAGCTGAAGGGGTTGGACGAGGCGTTCTCGCAGGGCCTCGCGGACTGCGACCGGGACCTGATCGTCACGAACCACGCATCGTTCGGGTACCTCGCCGACCGTTACGGGCTGGAGCAGGAGGCGGTCACGGGGCTGGCTCCCGGGTCCGAACCCGATCCGCGGCGGCTCGCGGAGCTGTCCGACCTGGTACGGCGCCGCGGAGTGACCACCGTCTTCACGGAGACGCTGGCCGATCCGCGCGTGGCCGAGACCCTGGCCCGGGAGGCCGGGGTGAGGACGGCCGTCCTCGACCCGATCGAGGGCCTGTCCGACGAACAGGTGCGGGCCGGACGCTCCTACGTGACCGTGATGGCGGACAACCTGGCCGCTCTCCGCACCGCCCTCGGTTGCAGATGAACGCCCCCCTGCTGCGCGCCGACCGCGTCACGTTCTCCTACGGCGGGGAGCCGGTCGTGCACGACGTCTCCCTGCGCGTCTCCCCCGGCGAGTTCGTCGCGCTCGTGGGGCCGAACGGGTCGGGCAAGACCACCCTGCTCAAGATCCTGCTCGGGCTCCTGCGTCCGGACGGGGGATCGGTCGAACTGTTCGGGTCGCGTCCGGACCGCTTCCGCGAACGGAACCGGCTGGGGTACGTCCCTCAGAGGCCGTCGCTGGGCTCGGGCCTCCCGGCCACCGTGAACGAGGTCGTCGCCGCAGGCCGCCTGGCGGCCGGAGCGTGGTGGCGGCCGCCGGGGGCCCCGGACCGCGAGGCGATCGAGCATGCGCTGACGACGGTGGGACTGACCGAGCAGCGGCACGCCCGGGTGAGCGAGCTGTCCGGGGGCCAGCAGCAGCGGGCGTTCATCGCCCGGGCCCTCGCCTCGGAGCCGGACCTGCTCGTCCTCGACGAGCCGGTGTCCGGGGTCGACGCGGGATCCCAAGCCCGTTTCCGCGAAGCGCTCGTCCACCACGTGCGAGCGCACGAGGGAGCGGTCCTCCTCGTCTCCCACGAGCTGGGCGCGGTCGCGTCCGATCTGGACCGGGTGATCGTGCTGAAGCGGTCCGTCCGGTTCGACGGACCCCCCTCCGCCCTCTCTGAGACCGGGGTGTCGCTCGGGGTGCACGAGTCGGACCTCCCCCTGTGGCTGGAGGGACTGCACTGATGCCGTGGCCCTTCGACCGGGAGTACATGCAGCTGGCACTCGCGGGCGGACTCGTCGTCGGCGTCTGCGCCCCCCTCATCGGCGCGTTCCTCGTCCAGCGACGGATGGCTCTGATGGGTGACGGGATCGGACACGTCGCCTTCGCCGGTGTCGCCGGCGGCCTCCTCACCGGCATCTGGCCCTTCTGGACCGCGCTCGCCGCCGCCGTGGCCGCGGCGCTCGGGATGGAGCACCTGCGCCGGCGCGGGCGCGCCTCGGGGGACGTCGCGCTCGCCCTCTTCTTCTACTCGGGGATCGCCGGCGGCGTGGTGCTGGTCGGGCTGGCCGGGTCGATGAACGCGGGCGTCCTCTCCTACCTGTTCGGGTCGATCCTCACCATCACTCGCGGAGAGCTCGCCCTCATCGGCGTGCTCGGAGCGGTCGTGGTCCTCACGGTCGCCGCGACGCACCGCCCACTCTTCGCGCTGGTCGTCGACGAGGAGTGGTCGTCGGTGGCCGGTCTCCCCGTGGCCTCGCTGAACACGCTGGTTGCCATCCTCGCCGCGGCCACCATCGTCGCCGCCATGCGGATCGTCGGCATCCTGCTCGTCGCCGCGCTCATGGTGCTCCCCGTCGCGTCCGGACAGCTGATCTCCCGCTCGTTCCGCGGAACGCTCGTCTGGTCCTCGGTCGTCGGAGCGGGATCGGTGGTCGCCGGGCTCGTCGCCGCGAGGCTGTGGGCCCTGGCCCCGGGCGGGACGATCGTCCTGGTCTGCGCGGCCGTCTTCGTCCTGCTCTCGGTGGCCTCAGGGCGGCGCTCCCACCCGGGACGCGCCCTCGCCCTGCGCGGCGGCCCCCGGACCGGCTGACCTTACAGCTCCACCGAGGCCGGGTCCACGTTCGCCGGTATCGCCTTGCGCAGCTCGTCGTCCTCCGGGGGAGCCGGGTGGCGGACGTCGTCGGGGAGCAGGGAGGCGATCGACTCCATCACCTGCTCCGTGAGCTCGTGCAGGAGCTGCTTGTCGTTGGTCCGGCCTCCGGGGGCGCTCAGGTGGTACGGCTCGCCCACGCGGGCGTGGACGGGGGTGCGCCTGGCCAGCTCGGCCACGAGCGGCACACGGCTCGACCGGGGCCAGAGCCTCTCCGTGTCCCACATCGCCACCGGCACCACCGGCGCGCCGGTCGCCAGGGCCAGACGGACGACTCCCGTCTTGCCCTCGAGCTTCGGGGAGAAGAACGCCCGGCCGCGGGGGATCGTGCCCTGCGGGAAGATCGCCGCCGCCTCGCCGCGCGCCACGGCGTCGATGGCGAGCTTGAGCGGCTTCTCGTCCCCGGTCCCCCGTTCGACCCGTATCTGACCGGTGGCACGCGCCAGCTGCCCCAGCAGGGGGGCGTCGAAGACCTCCTTCTTGCCGAGGTAGCGAAGCTTGCGTCCGCGCCTCGAGGCCACGATCCCGAGCACGAGGGGGTCGACGTAGGAGCGGTGGTTCGCCGCGACGATGCAGCCGCCGCTCGCCGGGATGTTCTCCACGCCCTCGACCTCGACCCGGATCGGCGACAGCATCGGGTGCCCGAACGCCCGGAGCAGGTCGTAGAGCTCCAGGCTCTGAAGGGCACCGAGGGGTCCTCCGCCGAAAGCGAGCACGGGCCATCCCTTGCGGACGGCGTACGCCCTCAGGAGCGGGTCCGGGTTCACCGGGCGCGGGTACCCGACCAGTTCCATCAGGTGGCGGTCGTAGTAGGAGTCCGAGTACGCGTAGCTCTCCTCGAGGTCGATGTCCTCCTCCTCGGCGAACCGCCTCACGGCCTCCGCCTTGTCCGGACCCCAGAGCCACTGTCCGACGAGCCGGCCCGTGAAGCGGCCCTCCTCCTTCTCGTACTCGCTCGAGATCAGGCGGTCGGCGCCGAGCGCCTCCGCGACGGGCTCCACGAGCTCGCGTCCGGTCGACGTGGCGATCACGACGAGGTGGCCGTCGGCGTGGTGACGGTCGATGAGCGCGCGCGCCTCCTCGTAGACGGGGAGCTTCGCGACGCTGAGCCGGGCGGCGCCGGAGACGTCCTCGACGGACCACCCGGCCAGACGCTGGATGCTGCGACGGGTGAGCTGCATCCCGATCCACGTCTCCCCCACCGCCCGGTAGAAGAAGCGTCCGGCCTCCGCGAGCGGCTTCTCGAACGAGGACACCAGCCCCGCCTCCGAGAAGGCCTCGACCATCGCCAGGGCGGAGGAGTCCGCGATGAGCGTCCGGTCGAGGTCGAAGAAGGCTGCGGCCCGGCTCCCCATCGTGCGCCTCCCTGTCCGTGAGTGACACATATCGTGGCAGCATGACGGGCATGGGGCCACTGCAGGGCATCCGCGTGCTCGACCTGTCCCGGCTCGCCCCCGGGCCGTACGGCGGCATGCTCCTGGCCGATATGGGAGCCGACGTGGTCCGCGTCGACCGCGCCCCCCTCGGTGGCGAGCTGATGCCCCGCTACGGCGACGTGGTCGGACGCGGCAAGAGGTCGGTCGCGCTGAACCTGAAGCACCCGGCCGGGGTGGAGGCCGCGCTCAGGCTCGTGGAGCGAGCGGACGTCCTCCTCGAGGGTTTCCGACCCGGCGTGATGGAGCGACTCGGGCTCGGCCCCGACGACGTGGCGGCGAGGAACCCGCGCTGCGTCTACGCCCGGCTCACCGGCTGGGGTCAGGACGGCCCCCTGGCCGAGCGGGCAGGCCACGACATCAACTACATCGCCATCTCGGGGGTCCTCTCGGCGATCGGACGCGCCGGTGAGCCGCCCGTGCCGCCGGTGAACCTGCTCGGCGACTTCGCCGGCGGTGGGCTGCTCTGCGCGTTCGGGATCGTCTGCGCGCTCGTGGAGCGGGAGAGGTCCGGACGGGGACAGGTCGTCGACGCAGCCATGCTGGACGGCGCCACCAACCTCTTCTCGTTCTTCTCGGCCGCCGTCCACGCCGGTATGTGGGGACCGCGCGGGACGAACATGCTCGACACCGGCGTCCACTTCTACGACGTGTACGAGTGCGCGGACGGCGGGTACGTCTCGGTCGGCGCCATCGAGCCGCAGTTCTACGCGCAGCTGCTCGACGGGCTGGGGCTGGCGCCCGAGGACCTCCCCCACACCCAGCACGACCCGGCCGGGCAGGACGAGCTGCGCCGCATCTTCGCCGAACGGTTCCGGACCCGCACCCGCGACGAGTGGGCGGCCGTGTTCGAGGAGCGCGACGCGTGCGTGTACCCCGTCCTCGAACCGCGGGAAGCCCCCGGACACCGCCACAACGCAGCCCGCGAGGTGTTCGTGACCGGGCCGTTCGATGTCGTGCAGCCGGCTCCCGCGCCCCGTCTGGACCGCACCCCCGGCGCGATCGCCGGACCCGCCCCCGAGCCGGGGGAGCACACCCGCGACGTCCTGGGCGAGGCGGGGTACACCGGCGACGAGCTGGACGACCTGCGCGCCCAGGGAGCGATCGCTTGGCCTTGAGGGGCGTGCTCGCGCTCGCCCTGCTCGCCTCCGCCTGCACGGCGACGGAGGTGCCTACGAGACGTGTCGTGTCCGAACCCATCCGCGTCGCCGAGGTCCGGGCGCCCGCCCACGTCCCGGCGCCGGCTCCCGTACCGTCCCCGACGCCGGGGACGACGCCGGCGCCCGCACCGGTGAGCGTCCGCTACCGCGTCGAGGTTCGCATCCCCGACGACGACGGGTTCGAGCGGTTCGTCCACGAGACGCTGGCCGACCCACGCGGCTGGTCACGGGCCGGGTTCGAGCTGCGCCCGGACCGATCCGCCCCGTACGTGGTGGTGCTCGCCGAGGGAGACGAGGTGGACGAGCTCTGCCATCCGTACGACACCGGGGGCCGCTACTCGTGCCAGAACGGACCCGTGGTCGCGCTGAACGCCGACCGGTGGAGGACGGCCGTGCCCGGCTGGCCCGCCTCGCTGGACGAGTACCGGCTGTACCTCGTCAACCACGAGGTGGGCCACCTCCTCGGCCAGCGCCACCGTCCCTGTCCGGGTCCGGGGTCGATCGCGCCGGTGATGTTCCAGCAGTCGGGGAACCTCCGCGGGTGCCGTCCGAACGGGTGGCCCACGCAGGCAGAGATAGAACGGGCGTCGCGCCACGACCAGATGCTCGCGCCCGGCTACGGGGAGTGATCAGGAAGCGACGGCGCGGTCCGGCGCGGTGACCGCGACCTCCTCGACGGACCCCACGGGTCCGGTCGGAAGATGGACGCGGAACGATGCGCCGCCGCCGGGACGGTCTCCGACCTCGACCCGCCCCCCGTGAGCCTCGGCGAAACGGGAGACGAGCGAGAGCCCCACCCCGACCCCGGGTGAGTGACCGTGCGCGTGAAGGCCCTGTTGGAACGGCTCGAGGATGACCTCGCGCAGGTCGGGAGGGACACCCGGCCCCTCGTCCGCGACCTCGATGACCGCCCCCTCCACGTCACGGCTGACCGAGACCCAGACATCCGAACCCGGCGGCGTGTATCGGTCGGCGTTCGAGAGCAGGTTCTCGATCACCCGCTCGATCATCGCGGCGTCGACGTCCACCACGACCGGGTCCGCATGCAGGTGCACCGTGCGGCGAGCGCTGATGTCCGATCCCTCGATCACCCGACCGACCAGCACCGAGAGGTTCATCTGTCGCCGCCTCGGCTCCAGGATCCCCCGCCGGAGGCGGTCGAGGTCGAGCAGGTCGGACAGCAGACGCTCGAGCCGCTGGGCGTTCGACGATATGCGCTGGACGACCATGCGGTGCTGGGAGGGCGAGAGCCGGTGACCGTCGTTCTCCAGGGTGGTCGCGAACCCCAGCACCGTCGTGAGCGGCGTGCGCAGCTCGTGGGAGACGGCGGTGAGGAACGTGTCCTTCATCGAGTCCAGCGCCCGGAGCCGCTCGGTGGCGCGACGTTCCTGCTCGTAGGCCTCCGCGTACCGCTGCCCGCTCTCGACCAGAGCTTCCTCCAGCCGTTTCCGTTCGGTGATGTCGGCCAGGATCGAGATGACACCCGAAGCCAGACCACGACCGTCGTTCCACGGCGCGGCGGAGACCGACACCTCCACGACCGACCCGTCCTTGCGCCGCCGGACGGTCTCGAACTCGATGACGGTCTCGCCGTCCGCCACGCGGGCCATGGCCGAGCCCACCTCACCGGCTCCCTCGTAGATGGGGTTGAATCGCCCGAGCACCTCGTCCTCCGTCCAGCCGAACATGCGCACGGCGGCCGGGTTCCACATCCTCACCACCCCGGCGCGGTCCACCGCCACGATGGGCAGGGGCGACGCAGCGATGACCGCCTTCAGCTTCGCGTTCGACTCCTTGAGGCGCTCCTCCCAGCACCTGCGGTCCGTGACGTCGCGAACGATCGTGATCGTCCTGAACCGCCCGTCGACGCGCAGCTCGGCAACCGCGATCTCCACATGGCGCCGCTCACCGTCGCGGTGGATGAGGCTGGTCTCGTAGTGGTTCGGGACGCGCTCACCGGCCTCGCGACGTCGGCACCTGTCGGCCAGGAGCTCCCTCTCCTCCGCGGAAGCGAGGTCGAGAGCCGAATCCAGCGCCTGGAGCTCCTCGAGTCGATAGCCGGTCATCCGGCAGTACGCGTCGTTCGCGTACACGATCCTCAGGTCCTCCACGACGACCACGCCCTCCCCGAGGTCGCTCTGCGCCTTCAGTAGGACGTCCGCCCGAGTCGTCTCCTCCTTCAGCAGGTCGAACAGGATCGCGTGCTCGAGCGCGGAGGCGAACGAGTGGGCGAAGCGCTGGAGGGCATCGATCTCCGCCTGTCCGAAGGCCGGCGTGAACGGTCCTGAGACGACGACGATCTTCCCGTCGCGGTCCAGCACCCGGATCGGGCAGACGATCGCGAAGGTGTCACTCCCCAGCTGGACGAGTCCTCCCCTCCCGGCTACCGACGCGAGCTCGTCCGCCGCGCCGGGGGTCAGGCCCTGGGAGGCGAGGGTCGTCCCGCCGAGCACGCAGATCCCGCGATCGCCACCCACCAGTCGGCAGGACCAGGACACGCAGTGCTCGGCGAGACGGTGGCGGTCGCGCACCGAGAACAGCCCCTGCATCGCCTCCTCGAGAGACGACTGGACCCCCGCCCTCCAGTACCGACGGAGCCAACGTGGCGGGTCCAGCCCCACGACCAGGAGCGGAGCCAGGCCGATCAGCATGACGTCCCGGGTGAAGACGGCGATGGGGGATCGGCTCGCGCTGCCCATCGCCAGCAGCAACATCGTCAGGATGCCCGCGTACGCGGCCCCGATCGCCCGCAACCTCGCCTTCTGCACGGGGGCCGCCGGCGCGCCAGCCACATGAACCTGATCACCGGCTCCACGACGCATCCGAGCCAGACCGCACCGTATGCCGCCCGGGCGGCGAGGGCCAGTCCGGGGGCGCGGACCTCGGCCGGGTACCGCAGGACGCAGAGGGCGATGATGAAGGATCCGACCGCACCGAGCGCGACCGCCGCCGCCCGCGTGGCGCGAGTGGTGGGCACAAGAACGTGACGCAGGTGCACGAGGGCGTACGCCGACAGCAACAGGATGACACCGGTCGCGGTGAGCAGCCACGGGACGCGTCGGTGGGTCAGGACGTCCACCCGGGACACGACGACGGCCGCGGAGAACGACCCGATGGCGAACGCCACCGCGGCCGACATCCGGTCGCGTCTGCGGACCCATCTCCCACGGCGTGGATCCCTATCGCCACGAACACGACCAGCGTCGCCTCGCTCGAGGCCTCCAGGACGGGGGTCATGGCCGGACGCTAACCCGAGCATCCCCCCTTGCCCAATGGCCCGGACGGATGGCTCCGCCCTGCGCCGGTGGGGCTAGTCGCGGTCCGCCGGCGCCCGCGGGTACCTTGTTGCTCGTGCAGACACTCGACGTGCTCAGGCAGCTCTCGGAGGCGGTCGGCGTCGCCGGGATGGAGGACGAGGTCCGCGATCTCGTCACGGAGATGGCGCGGCCGCTCTGCGACGAGGTCCACGTCGACGTGCTCGGCAACGTCATCTGTACCAGGCGGGGACGCCGGGATGAGGTGCTCCTCCTCGACGCGCATATGGACGAGGTCGGCTTCCTCGTCGCCCACGTGGACGACGCTGGGTTCCTCCGCCTCGGCGCCCTCGGCGGATGGGACGCCCGCATCCTGCTCTCCCACGCGATCACGGTCCGGACCCGTGACGGCGGCACGGTCCGCGGCGTGATCGGCACCGCGCCCCCGCACGTCCTGAAGGAGGAGGACCGCAAGCGCACACCCCAGCTCGAGGACCTCTTCGTCGATATCGGCGCCTCCTCGGCAGCCGAGGTCGCCGAGATGGGGGTCCGCGTGGGAGATCAGTGCGTCCCCTCCTACGGGTTCGAGCGGCTCTCCGACGATCTCGTCATGGGGAAGGCCTTCGACGACCGGGCCGGGTGCACGGTGGCGGTCCGAGTGCTCGACGAGCTGCAGGGCGAGGACCTCGACCTGAGCCTCGCCGTCTCGTTCTCGATCGGGGAGGAGGTGGGGCTGCGAGGGGCCCGGACCGTGGCCCACCAGGTGTCTCCCACCGTCGCGCTCGCCCTCGAGGGGACGACGGCCGTCGACATCCCCGGCGTCGGTCCGCTCCGCAGGTCCTGCCGGTTCGGCGGCGGACCCGCCATCACGATCGCCGATCCCTCCCTCGTCGCCGACCGCAGGGTCGTCCGACTCCTGGAGGAGGTGGCCGAGCGCGGCGGGATCACCGTCCAGCACAAGGTCCCGCTGTACGGCGGGTCGACGAACGCCGGCGTCATCCACCTCGCGGGAGCCGGGGTGATGTGCGGGGTGGTGTCGGTCCCGTGCCGGTACATCCACACCCCTCTCTCGATGCTCCGGCCGAGCGACCTCGAGGGGACCATCACCCTCGTCGCGGGGTTCACCAGATCGGTGGGGTCGCTCGTGGGGTGACGGGCTAGGCTTGGCGCATGGACGCAGATGCCATGCGCCGAGCCCGACGCAGGTCCTTCGAACAGGACCTCGCGCGCGCGACGACCGATGAGGAGGCGTGTCCTCCCGAGTGGACCGACATCCTCATCGAGGTCCGTCGAGGTGCGGCCGACCTCCGAGAGCTCGTCTCCCGGGAGACGGACCGGTTCGCACGGGAGCCGGACGTCCGCGTCGCGCTCGCACGCCGCGAACGCGTCGCCTCGGAGGTACGCGCGCGCGTAGGGCAGGTCAACGAGCGGATCCGTCGCCTGAACCTGATCGCGCCCCTCCCCCGGTTCCAGCGCGGACCGCTGGACCCCGACGACCTGCTCCTCCCGCTCTTCCGGACCCGCCGTACCCGGGACTAGATCCGCGTGGTCGGGGGGGCCATGCCCTCGGCTCCCTCGGTACGGGGGCCGGGGACGCCGGGGAACCGGTACCGCTCGTTGGACCGTCCGGGCTGGACCACCCAGCACTGCCCGGACACCCCGCTCGTGACGGCCTGGACGACCGCCTCCGCGACCTGATCGGGCTCGATGAGCGGGAACCCCGCCTCCCGAAGGAAGGCGAGGGCGTCTTCTCCCACGAGCGGTGTCTCGACGATCCCCGGGCAGACCGCGTTGAGGCGGACCCCCATCTGCGACAGCCCTACCGACCCCGCCCGGACGAGCCCGACGACCGCGTGCTTCGTGAGCGTGTAGATCGGGTCTGAGTCGAGCGTCACGATCCCCGCGAGCGACGCCGTGCAGACGATGTCTCCGCCGCCCGTCCCCCGCATCATGCGCGCCGCCTCCCGCACGCCGTACACGACGCCGTCGACGTTGACCCCCATGATCCTCCGGTACTGCTCCTCGGTCAGCGCGGTCAGGTCTCCCTGGCCGGTCGTGACCCCGGCGTTGAGGTGGACGAGGTCCAGTCCGCCGAGGACATCGGCGGTCCGTGCGAAGGAGTCCGCGACCTGGGGGGCATCGGACATGTCCGCGCATACGAACGCGCCGCCTATCTCCTCGGCCACGCGTCGTCCGGCCTCGGCGTCGCGGTCGCAGAGCGCCACCGCCGCGCCCTCGGCCACGAGCCTCCGCACGGTCGCTAGACCTATCCCGGACGCGCCGCCCGTCACGAGCGCGCGCCGGCCGTCCAGGGAACCCATCACACCTCCTCGCGGCGTCAGCTCAGGCCGTCGAAAGCTTCCTCGAGCAGCTCTTCCTGCTCCTGCTGGTGCACGGCCTGGCTCCCGGCGGCCGGGCTCGCGCTCTCCGGCCGGGCGATCACGCCGATGTTCGGGACCTGCTTCTGCAGGCGCGCGAAGACGAAGGTCCAGGCGCCCATGTTCTCCGGCTCCTCCTGCACCCACGAGACCTGCTCGAGGTTGCGGTACCGCGCGACCTGCTCGTCCACCTCCACGTGGGGGAACGGGTAGAGCTGCTCGAGCCGGACGACCGCGGCCGACGAGATGCCGAGCTCGTTGCGCCGGGCGGCCAGGTCGTGGCCGATCTTGCCCGTGCAGAGGAGCAGACGCCGCACCTGCGCGGGATCCGGGTCGGCGGGGTCGGGCAGCAGCACCCGGAAGCTCCCCGAGGTGAAGTCCTGCGCCGCGCTTCGGGCCACGGGAGACCGGAGCATCGATTTCGGGGTCAGCACCACGAGGGGCTTCGACTCCGGGCTGTGCGCCTGTCTGCGCAGGAGGTGGAAGTACTGGGCCGGCAGGGTCGGGTAGGCGACCTGGATGTTGTCCTCCGCCGAGAGGGTCAGGAAGCGCTCGAGCCGCGCACTGGAGTGCTCCGGCCCCTGACCCTCGAACCCGTGGGGCAGGAGCATCACGAGGCCCGCCGTCTGGCTCCACTTGTCCTCCGCGGCGACCACGTACTGGTCGATGACGATCTGGGCTCCGTTCACGAAATCCCCGAACTGCGCCTCCCACATGACGAGCGCGTCCGGGTCGCCGATCGCGTACCCGTACTCGAAGCCCAGCGCGGCGTACTCGCTCAGGAGGCTGTCGTAGATCAGGAACCGGCCTCCCCCCTCCTCGGCCACCCGCGAGAGAGGGGTGTACTCGGCTCCCGTCTGGACGTCCACCAACACCGCATGGCGCTGGCTGAACGTCCCCCTCCGGGAGTCCTGTCCGGCCAGCCGGACCGTCCTGCCCTCCATCACCAGCGACCCGTAGGCGAGAGCCTCGGCCAGCGGCCAGTCGACCTTGTCCTCGTCGAGCAGCGCTACGTGGCGGGCGAGCTGACGCTGCAGCTTCGGGTGCGGCGTGAAGGACTCGGGCCAGGAGCCGAGGGCCTTGACGACCCGGTCGAGGGTCTCCCGCTCGACCCCGGTGGGTATGGGGGGCCGCACGCCCCGGGGGGGCCGAGGAGGCTTCGCGATGACCGGCTCCGGACGGCTCTGCCGCGTCTCCTCGAACGCTCCCTCGAGCCTGGACCGGAAATCCTCCAGGGCCTGCTCGGCCTCCTCGAGGGACAGGTCCCCCCGGTTCACGAGCGCCTCCGTGTACAGCTTGCGCACGGACCGGTGCTGGTCGATGCGCGCGTACATGAGCGGCTGCGTGTAAGCGGGCTCGTCCGCCTCGTTGTGGCCGTACCGGCGGTAGCAGACCATATCGACCACGACGTCCTTGTGGAAGGCCTGACGGAAGGCGAACGCGAGCTTGATAACCCTCACGCACGCCTCGGGGTCGTCGCCGTTCACGTGGAATATCGGCGCCTGCACCATCTTCGCGACATCGGTCGCGTAGACGCTGGAGCGGGCGGACTCGACCGGCGTCGTGAAGCCGATGATGTTGTTCACCACGATGTGCACGGTCCCGCCGGTCTTGTAACCGGGGAGCTGAGAGAGGTTCAAGGTCTCGGCCACCACGCCCTGTCCGGCGAAGGCCGCGTCGCCGTGGAGGAGGAGCGGGAGGACCGCGTCCTGGCCGCCCGGGCCGAACAGGTCCTGCTTCGCCCGGACGATCCCCTCCACCACGGGGTCGACGGCCTCCAGATGGCTCGGGTTGGATGCGACCGAGACGGCGATCTCCTTGCCCGACCGCGCCGTGAAGGCCCCCTTCGCCCCCAGGTGGTACTTCACGTCCCCCGACCCCTGGGTCGTCTCGGGGTCGATATCGCCGTCGAACTCGCGGAAGATCTGCCTGAACGACTTGCCCACGATGTTGGCCAGGACGTTGAGCCGGCCGCGGTGCGCCATGCCGACCACGGTCTCCTGCATCCCGGCATCCGCCGCCTCCTCCAGCAGCCAGGCCAGCATGGGTATCAGGCTCTCGGCGCCCTCCAGCCCGAACCGCTTGTGACCCACGTACTTCGTGTGCAGGAAACGCTCAAAGGCCTCCGCCTTGTTCAGCCACTCGAGGAGATGCTTCTTGTCGTCGGCGGAGAACTCGGTCTTCACCCCCTCCACGCGGTCCTGGATCCAGGCCTTCTGATCGGCCTCCTGGATGTGCATGTACTCGATGCCCACCGTGCGGCAGTAGGCGTCGCGCAGGATCCCGAGCACCTCGCGCAGCGTGGCCCGGTCGCGGTCGCCTACCCCGCCCGTCAGGAACTCGCGGTCGAGGTCCCACACGGACAGCCCGTAGAAGGAGGGGTCCAGCTCCAGGTGCGCCTTCGGCTCCCAGGTGAGGGGGTTGAGGTCGGCCAAGAGGTGGCCGCGCACCCGGTACATGTTGATCAGCTGCATGACCTTCACGTTCTTCTCGAGCACGGACTCGGTCGCGGTCGCCGCCCCGACGCCGGCCTGACGGTCGCGGCTCCATCGGATCGGCTCGTAGGGGATGCGCAGGCTCGCGAACACCTCGTCGTAGAAACCGTGCTCGCCGGTGATCAGGTCGGAGAGCCGGTCGAGGAAGAGTCCGGACTCGGCTCCCTGGATGATCCGGTGATCGTACGTCGAGGTCACCGTGATGACCTTGCCGATCCCCATCGCGGCCAGCGTGGCCGGGTCGGCACCGCGGTACTCGGCCGGGAAGTCGATCGCTCCGGTCCCCACGATCAGCCCCTGCCCCGGCATCAGCCTCGGGACGGACATGACGGTCCCGATCGTGCCGGGGTTGGTGAGCGTGATGGTCGTCCCGGCGAAGTCGGCGGGGGTGATCTTGTTCGCTCTGACCTTCCGGATGACGTCTTCGTAGGCCGTCCAGAACCCCTCGAAGTCGAGGGTGTCCGCGTCCCTGATGTTGGGGACGAGCAGGGTCCTGGACCCGTCCTTGCGCTCCACGTCGACGGCTAGGCCCAGGTTCACGTGCTCGTGTCGGACGACGTAGCCGTCGCCGTCCGCCTCCACGTAGGCGGAGTTCATCACCGGCACGGCTTCGAGCGCCTTCAGGACCGCCCACCCGACCAGGTGGGTGAAGGAGACCTTCCCTCCCAGCCGCGCGGCCAGGTGCTCGTTGATCACCCGACGGTTCTCCTCCAGTAGCTTCGCGGGCACCACGCGAGCGGAGGTGGCGGTGGGGATCTGCAGGCTCGCCTCCATGTTCCGCGCGATCGCCGCGCCGGCACCCCGCAGCGGCACCGCGCCCTCGGGGGGCTGTACGGGTG
>DATLFR010000049.1 GCA_035540895.1 Actinomycetota bacterium
CGACCCACCCCTGGTGGCTCCCCCCGGCTCCCTCAGCGCCGCCGGTGGCAGGTTACGGGTCGCATGCGACCGGATCGCGCCATAGGCGCGAACCGCGGTCCGCTCAACGCGGCCGATGGCAGGTTGTGGACGTCCGGCCTAGCGGCTAGGTCTGGACCCACCTCACCGGTCGGACCCCCAGGGCCTGGGCAACCGTGAAGACGGTCCAGAGCGGGTCGTTGGTGACATGTGCGTATCCGAACCGACGGAAGGTCCATCCCTGCGCCTCGATGAGGTTCTGGCGGGCACGCTCATCGAGGAAGACCTCGGGGTCGAGGCGGCTGTCCATGCCGTCCGTCTCGATGGCGATCCGTTGCTGTGGGTAGGCGAGGTCGAGATAGCGGGGTCCGAACGGGGTCGCCACCGGGTACTGGCGCTCGGGCAGCGGGAGTCCGGCCTCCCGGAGGACCTGGACGAGGAGCGTCTCCAGGTCCGAGTCGGTGGCCCGGACTCCCATCCGTTCCCGGACGAGCCCCCGCAGGACGCGAGTGCCCCTGCGTCTGCGGCACCAGGGTTCGTCCAGATACGAAAGCAGCCTGGACGGGTGCACGCGTCCACGACGCCACAGGCGGTCCAGGGCCAGCTCGACCAGCCGCGGCTCCAGGACCTCCCCGAGCCCGAGCAGCGTCCGCATCGGGGAGCAGACCCGGATCCCGTCCCGGACGCCAGCCTCGACACGCGTGAGGCGGGACGTCCGGTGCACGAGCAGCCCGGACGGCTCCCGGCGCGTCGCCCCCACGACCGTCACCTCGGGCCGGTCGGGAGCCGGGACATCCAGCTCCCACAGCAGCGCCGCCGTGCGATGGGACGCCGCCGCCCGGCTCCCGCACGCGAGGACCGCAGCCGAGGCGTCGCGGCGCAGGGAGGGCGGCACGGTCGCTTCGCACAGGACGCCGCGGTGCAGGCGCACCCACCGCCCGGACGCCAGGCGGCTCTTGATCCCGGCGTCGCTGAACCCCGCCGCACGGGCCTGAGCGCGGGTGAAGGGTCCGTGCTGGGCGCGGGTCGCCACCACGAGGCGCGCGTCAGGTGCCGGCCTCCGTTCCGGCATGCCGCCTCCCCACTCATAGGGGGAAGGCACATGGGAAGGCGCCAAACGTACCCCCCGTCGACGACACGCCCCCGGGGCGACGCGTGCTGGCGAGGGGCTGGCTCCTGCCGTCCGGAACCTGCCATCGGTGGCTCCTTCAGGCGTCCACAGCCCACGGATGGCGGTTCCCGGTCGCATAGGACCCCGTAGATGCCATCGGTGACGCCAGGGGGCGTCGGCGGGGCACGGATGGCGGGTCGTGGTGCCCCGGGCGGCTCCCGGGGGTGGCTCCCGGGCCTCGGTGGGTACGTACGGCGCCATGGCGCGCGAAGCTCGCAGGTTCCGGGAGGCGGAGGCCCGGCTCTGGCGCTCCCTGCGCGTGGAGCCGGTCGACCGCCGGGTGGACCTCCCGCGAATGGGCGTCACCCTGCGCGTGCAGGAGCTCGGCGAGGGTCCACCGGTGGTCTTCGTCCACGGCGCTACGACCTCGGGCGCGAGCTGGGCCCCCCTCGCGGCGCGGCTGTCCGGTTTCAGGCGGATCGTGTTGGACAGGCCCGGGTGCGGGCTGAGCGACCCGCTGCGCGAGCCCCTGGACGCCCGCTCGCTGCCGGGGTTCGGCGAGACCCTGGTGGTGGACGTCCTGGACGCCCTCGGGGTCGGGACCGCCCACGTCGTCGCGTCGTCCTTCGGCGGCTACGTGGCCCTGCGGACCGCGGCCGCCCACCCGGACCGCGTCGGGCGCCTCGTGCTCTTCGGCTGGCCGGCGGGGGTCGGCAGCGGACGGATCCCGGGACACGTCCGCATGACGACCGTCCCTATGCTCGGGCGTCTCCTGTCCGAAGGGCGGCCCACGGAGTCGATGGTGCGCGGGGTGTTCCGCCTGCTCCGGCACCGGGCCAGCCTCGAAGCCGGGCGCATCACCGCGCAGGACCTCGCCGCGTACCGGGCCCTGCTGGGGGACACCCGGACGATGACGAACGAGTTCAAGACCGCCACCGCGCTGATCCGCCCGCTGCGTGGGATGAAGAAGGCGCTGGTCCTCGACGAGGAGCTCCTGGCCCGGGTGAAGGCGCCCACGTACCTGGTGTGGGGCGAGAACGACCCGTTCGGCGGGGAGGAGACGGCGCGCCGCCTCGCCGAGGCGCTCCCGCACGCCGAGCTCGAGATCGTGCCCGGCGGGGGACACGCGCCCTGGTTCGACGACGTCCCCCACGCCGTCCAGGTCACGTCGAGGTGGCTCAGCGGCTGACGACGACCCAGGCGGCCGTCGCCGGCGGGAGCTGCAGCCCGGCTCCCATGCGCACGTCCGGGGCGCTCGCCAGGGCCAGCTCCCCCGTGACGGGCAGCGTGGCCGGCGCATCAGCCGTGTTGAGCGCGACCACGACGCCGCCGCGGCGGAAGGCGAGACATCCGTCCGGGGCCTCGGTCCACTCGAACCCGGCCCCCCCCATGTCCGATAGCGAGCGGCGTGCGCGCAGGGCCTCCCGGTACACGTGCAGGGTCGACCCCTCGTCCATGCGCATGGCCTCGACGCTGCGCTCGCCCCACGCTCCCGGGAAGGGGAGCCATGGATGTCCGGACGTGAACCCGTACCCGGGCGGCTCGGAGGTCCACGGGAGCGGCACCCGGCATCCGTCGCGTCCGGACCGATGTCCCTCCGTGAGGCGCTCGATGGGGTCCTGTCGCGCCTCGGGCGGGACGTCCACCTCTTCCAACCCGAGCTCCTCGCCCTGGTAGAGGAAGGCGACCCCGGGGAGCCCGAGCGCGAAGACGGTGGCGGCCAGGCCGCGTCTGCGTCCGAGCTCGCCTCCCCCGAACCTGGTGACGTGACGGCGCACGTCGTGGTTGGACAGCACCCACGTCGACGGGGAGCCGTGCTCGCTGTAGGCCGCGAAGGTCATGTCGATCGCCTCCCGGTAGCGTTCGGCCTCGAACGGCATCGCGAGCAGCAGGAAGTTGAACGCGAGATGCAGCTCGTCGGGACGCAGGTACAGCGCCACGCGCTCCGGGTCGTAGAGGAAGACCTCGCCGACCGTCACCCGGTCGGGACCGTAGGCGTCGAAGACCCTGCGCCAGGCGCGCCACACGTCGTGGACCTCGGGCTGGTCGAAGCAGTGCGGCTGCTCGAGCGACATGTACGGGGTCCCGAACTGGCGGCGTTCCGGGTCGGGGTTGTCGCGCAGCAGCTCGTCCTTGTACAGCGAGTGGGCCACGTCGATGCGGAACCCGTCGACGCCCCGGTCGAGCCAGAACCGGAGGATCCGCTCGAACTCGGCGTGCACGGCGGGGTTGCGCCAGTTGAGGTCGGGCTGCTCGGGCGCGAACAGGTGCAGGTAGTACTGGCCGGTGGGCTCGTGCAGGGTCCAGGCCGGGCCCCCGAAGACCGACCTCCAGTTGTTCGGCGGTCCGCCGTCGGGAGCCGGGTCGCGGAAGACGAACAGGTCACGCTCGGGTGCGTCCCGCGAGGCGGTCGCGCGCGTGAACCACTCGTGCTCGCTGGACACGTGGTTCGGGACGATGTCCATGATCACCCGCATCCCGCGGTCGTGGCAGTCGGCCAGGAGAGCGTCCAGCTCGTCGAGGGAGCCGAACCGAGGGTCGATATCGGTGTAGTCGGAGACGTCGTACCCGTGGTCGTGGTCGGGGGACGGGTAGACCGGGTTCAGCCAGATCGCGTCCACCCCAAGCCAGGACAGGTGGTCGAGCCTGGACCGCAGCCCGCGCAGGTCCCCCAATCCGTCGCCGTCGGCATCGGAGAAGCTGCGCACGTACACCTGGTAGACGACCGCGTGCTCCCACCACTGGCTCAAAGCTCGGCTCCCTCCCGCACCCAGGCCGGGAAGGCGGCGAGTCCACAACCGACCGTCACCCAGCCGGGGCCGGTCACCGGGTCGAGCCCCCAGAGCGGCTCCCAGCGGCCCTCGGGCACGTAGAGGGTCCGCTCGCCGCCCGGCTCCAGGAGCGGCGCCACGAGGAGGTCGGGTCCGAGCAGGTACTGCAGCTGGGCGTCGCGGGCCGACCGGTCGCCTGGGCAGGCGAGGACCATCGGACGCATCATCGGCGTCCCGACGCGGGAGGCCTCGGCTCCCACGCGCTCCAGGTACGGACGGAGCCGAGCCCGGACACGGCACGCCTCCACGGCAAGCTCCCCGAACGGGGCGGGGTAGGCCCACGGCTCCCGGCGGCCGGTCCCGTGGAAACGCATCAGCGGCGAGAGCGCCCCCCACTGCGTCCAGCGCAGGAAGAGCTCCCCCTCGACATCGGCCTCGAACAGCGTGTGGTCCATCTCGGCGAAGGCGGTCGGGACCCACTCGAACGAGCCCGGCGTCCAGAACCCGCCGACGTCGTGGGCGACGAACGCGAACCCCGAGAGCGAGAGGGACAGGCACGCCCGCAGGGCCGTGACGAGCCCCGTCCAGGTCGAAGGCGTGTCGCCCACCCAGTGACACGGGTACCGGTGGGCGCCGGCCGTCCCGGAGCGGCAGAAGAGCGCCACCTCGTCGGTCCCCAGGGCCTCCCGCAGTGCAGAGTGGGTCGCCTCCTGATAGCGGACCGCGTACTCGTTGCGGAGCTGCCAGCCGGTGCGTCCGTCGGCGAAGACCGCGTCGAGCGGGATCTCCTCGGCGAAGTCGGGCTTGAAGGACGCCACCCCCTCTTCGGCGACGAGACGCGCGACCTGCCGTCTCCACCAGGCGATGGCGTCGTCGTCGGTGAGGTCGATGAGGAAGCGGTCCGGCTTGTCGGGGGTGCGGGCGGGGCTGCCGTCCGGCGACCGCACCAGGTGCCCGGACTCCTCGAGCTCGGTCGCGCGGTCCGAGCCCTCGACCACGTAGGGGTTGTGCCACAGGCTGGTGCGGATGCCGCGCTCGGCCAGCCGGCGCGCCCACCCGTCCGGGAACCGGTCCCGGTCGATCGTCCAGTTGCACGCGAGGTCGGCGATCACGTTCCCCGACACCCATGCGTCCACGTGGACGACGTCCACCGGGCAGCCCGCTCGCTCGTAACCGTCGACCACGGTCTCGATCTCGGCCGCCGAGAGGTAGGAGCAGCGGCTCGTCCATACGCCGTACGCCCACTCGGGCAGCGCCCCCGGGAGCCCGGTGAGCGCGTGGTAGCGCGCCAGGATCTCGGGTGGGCTCCCGGTGAGGATGAACAGGTCCAACTCGTCGTCCGTGCACGAGAAGGCGGCCACCTCCGAGTGGGCCGCGCCCAGGTCGGCCCGCGTCGGGGCGGACGAGTGGACGAAGACCCCCCAACCGGCGTCGGACCAGTAGAAGGGGACGGTCAGGTAGGACACGTCGAGCCCCGAGGCGCCGTGCGTCTCGCAGTTGATCGCGCGTCGGACCCGGCCTCGCAGGTCGGGTCCCTGGTAGCTCTCGCCGCCACCGTAGACGGCGGCGTCCGGGGTCAGCCAGGCCGTCTCGAGCCAACCGGCCGGTCCGTCGGCGGTCCGCAGCCTACCGACCCCGCCCAGCGGGCCCCCGATGAGGGCCAGCTTGGGGGCGCGTCGGAACGCCCCCAACGTCAGGCCCTGCCCGTCCCGCTCCCAGATCGCCTCGACGCCGGGCCCCGAGATCCGCACCCCGTCCCACGACCCGGACAGGGACGCCGGCTCGTCCGGGAGGTCGGCGAGCAGGACGGACGGGGCAGGGTCGTCGAGCCGGTCCCCCACCCGGACCCGCAGCACCCCGGGGACCGGGACGGTCAGTCGCGCCTGGACCTGCTCACCGGAGGCCAGCTCGAGCACGATGCGATCCCCGTCTAGCGCGACCGAGGTGTACGGGTCTATCTCGAGCGTCTCGTCTAGCAGGGGGGACGGCCAGCCGAGGGGGCCGAACGTCCGGACGGGCGAGCGCGCGGCGGCGGGGGAGAGGGCGTCTTCGGGCATGCGTCAGTAGCAGGGGGGCTGGAAGAGCCCGGCGTTGTCGGACGGCCACCCGCCGAGCCTGTACCTGATGCCTTGCTGCGCGAAGCAGGTCGCCCCCGGCATCCCCCAGTTCGATCGCTGGCTGCGGGTGAGCCAGACCAGGGTGCCGTCCTCGACCGCCGAGTGGTCGCCGCCGAAGCCGATCGTCGCCTGCCAGTAGGGAGCCCGACCCGCGTTGGGGTTGGGCCACCGAGCCTGCTGCAGCCCTCGCGCGAAGGTGGTCGGGTTCAGGTTCGGACCGGCGAGCTGGATCCCGGAAGCGAGGACGAGCATGGGGTAGTAGAGGTAGCGAGGCTCGTAGTAGACGTACGGGTTCCCCGATGGGAACCGGTACCCGGGCTCCGCCTCCTTGATGGCCCAGTACCAGGCGGACTGGTCGGGCGCGATCTGCTTGTTCAGCCAGGAGATGCCGAACGAGTTCTCGACCTGGGCCGGGTCCCACGAGCCGGCGTGGGCGTCCTCCGCCTGGTACATGTACGTCCCGATGATCCACTCCGGGTAGTAGCCCTGCTTGCTCGCGTTCGGGTACAGGTACAGCCCCGAGTTCTGCGTGTGGCACGCGCAGATGATCGTGGTCACGTTCTGGCTCTGCATCTGGATCACGACCGTCTGCGCCCGCTGGATCCCCTGGGCGTCTCCCTCGTTGTGGACCATCTCCGCCTCGGTGTCGCGGGTGAAGGTGATCCCGCACCGGGCCAGCGCCCCCTTCAGGTGCGAGAGGTCGGGCACCTGGTTGTTCGACGACTTCGTGTAGACGAGCCCGAACCGCCGCGTCTGCGCGGTGCGCTCCCTCCCCGAAGCGAACTCGGGGGGCCGGTCCTTCAGGGCCTTGCAGATCCATTCGCCCTCGTTGCGCTGCATCACGTCGTGGGTCGGGAGGAACGACCACCGGTAGGGGTGGTGCTTGGCCAGGTCGGCCTCCGTGGACATGGAGGGCCGGGCGTCGACGCTGATGATCCCGCGCCGGGCCAGCTCGTCGTAGTAGATCGACTCCCCGCCCCCCGCGTCGCCGTACATGGTGGACGCGAAGACGCCCTCCGCGTCGGCGGCCTGGGCGGCCGCGACCATCTTCACGGCCTCGTGGTCGCCGCCCTTCTGAACGGCCACCAGCTTGCGTCCGTAGAACTCGTAGCGGGAGTTGAAGTAGGCGAGGAAGTGGTCGAGGTGGCCCTGGTTGGCGGGCACGTTGATCTTGATCTCGTTGCGCGTGACGCCGCGCCACGTCGCGCCTCCGTTGTCCCCCTCCCAGTAGGGGACGCACGGCGGGGACTGCGGGTCCTCCGTCTGGCGGGGCGGGTTGCCGACGCACCGCCTCACCCGCGGCGTGTCGATGAACCGCTGCTCGGCCGGGCCGGGGGTAGGGACGCCCCCCTCGGTGGGCGGGGGGCTGGCGCCCGCGCCGCGTCCACGGCGCGCCGCCTGCTCTTCGGGCGCGTCCTCGATCTGCTCCTGGGCGTTCGGCGCGAACTCGGCGATCGTCGGGGGCGGCGGCTGGCGCGCGATCAAGGCGATCACGCCGAGCACGACGAGCATGACGAGCGTGATCGATCCGTAGACGAAGCCGGGGGTCCGGGGGCGCGCGCGGGTTTGGTCAAGCGCCATAACTATCCCCAGGATACCGGGTCCGCGCCATCCGTCAGCACCGTGACCGAGAGGGGAGCCAGCTCGAGGTCGGCTCCCGCGTGCGCCACCCGCCGGACCTCCCCCGAGGCGTTCGCGAACACCTCGACGCGTTCCGTGTCCGTCTCCCGGGCGAAGCCGAGGACCCCGGCGGCGTCGTCGGCGGTGAGGGTCCGGTAGGCGCCCCGGCGCAGGGCGACCCTGGACCGGCGCAGCTCGATCATCCGGCTCACGTCGTCGAGCAGGGCCCCGTCCTGGTCGTCTCCCCACAGCATCGGGGCGCGAGCGGCGATCGCGATATCGCCCGGACCCGGCTGGGAGACCCCCACCTCCGTCCCGTGGTACAGGACCGGGGGCCCGGGCAGGGTCAGCAGGAGCGCGTGTGCGAGGCGCACGCGTCGCGGGTCGTAGCCGGCGAGGTAGCTGAAGCGGTCCATGTCGTGGTTCTCGAAGAACGTGGTGCCACAGATGCCGGCGGGGAGGCGGTCCCGCGTCCGCAGCGTCGCGTCGAGCCCGGACGCCGACACCGTACCGTCCCCCGCGAACCCCCGCAGGCCGTAGCAGGTGTGGAAGTCGAGGTAGCTGTCCAGGCGCCCGCGGTAGCGCAGGCAGTGCTCGAGGGTCCGGGCGTCCTCCGCGACCGTGAACGCGTCCGCTCTCGTCTCCCTCACCGCGCGTCCGAAGTCGGTCCAGAAGTCGAGCGACGCGGCGTGCGCCGAGTCGAGCCGGTACCCGTCGAACCCGAGCTCGAGCCACCACCGCGTCGCCTCCAGCAGGTGCGACCGCAGCCCCGGGTCGGCGTGGTCGAGCGCGGCGAATGTCGGGTTGCCGAACCAGCCCACCGGCCTGCCGTCGTCGTTCCACAGGAACCACTCGGGGTGCTCGGTTAGCGCAGGGTGGTCGATGCCCAGGTAGGAGAACTCGGCGTCCAGGATGAGACGCATGCCCCGGGCGTGAGCTTCGTGGCAGAGGGTCCGGACGTCGTCGACCGACCCGAGGCGGGGGTCCACCCCGAACAGCTCGACCGCGTCGTACGGAACGTGCATGTGCCCCGGGGTCAGCGGCGACACCCACACGACGTCCGCCCCGAGACCCGCGAGGTGGTCGAGGCGTTGGGTGAGCCCGGCGATGGTGCCCCCGGCGAAACCCAGGAACCCCACCTGCTCGAGCGGACGGACCGGGCCGGCGAACCGGTCGACGATCACGTGGTAGATGACCGCGTCGATCGCCCATCCTGGAACCGTGGGTTCCCGCACCTCGTAGGAGAAGCCGGCGCGCGCCGGACGCAGGAACGGGGTGTCCGGGGTGACGTGGGCGAAGTCGGGGGCCGCGTCGGTCACCCGTCCGCCGCCGTCCAGCTCGACGCGGTAGCGGACGACCGTGCCCTCGGGTCGGCCCGGCAGCTCCGCCTCCCACAGGTCGGCCCCGGCCCCGCGCAGCCGCACCGGCGGGCCGTCCTCGGCGACGACGGCGCCCCCGTCGATCGCGCCGCGGACCCGCACCACGCACGGCTCCCCGGGTCGCGGGGGGTTGGGCTCGATCTCGTATCGGTGACGCACGCCGGTCGTCTCGTCGTTCTCCAACGCCGCCCGCAGCCCCTCGTGGTCGGCGGGCGGACGCCCCTGCGCCACGGCGGCGGCGGCCGCCACCGCCTGCGACAGGTCGACGGTCACGTCGGCCCCCCGCACGCGCCGGACGGGGAACCCGTCGGCCACGACGACCACGTCGCGCTCCGGACCCGTCACCCGCATGCGGCGGTCCACCACGGAGACGCTCGTCCCGTCGGGGAGGGTCCGGTGCACCGCCCGCCCCGTGGCCAGGTGGATCTCGAGCGCGTCCGGCTCCGGGCCCGTGGCCCAAACGACCGTCCCCTCGCGCTGGAAGGCGACGGCCGGGGGCCAGGCCGCGAAGCGCCACCCGTGACCGAGGTGCCGGCGGGGGTAGGGCACCTCGGCCGAGCCCGGACCCGTCACCCGGGTGTGGTGCCCGAACCCCGCCCACCTGCCGGCCGGGAGCTGCACGGGGTCCCCGGGGGACCCGTCCACGATCAGCAGGTCTCCCACGAGGAGGCCGCCGGGCACCGCGCGCAGCGCGAGCCGGTCCTGCGCCCAGTCCAGGTAGTCTCCGAGGATCGGGAACCGATCCCGGACCGCCCCCGCCGAGAGTTGGGTGTCCATCCGTAACCAACTATGACGATCGCCTTCACCCACCGGGGGATCTCGGTCGACGGCGTGGAGCGGACATGGCTCTCCGCCGAGGCGCACGCCTGGCGGCTCGAGCCGGACGTCTGGCCCCGCGTCCTCGACGCGGTCGCCGCGAACGGCTTCGGGTTCGTCTCCACCTACGTGCCCTGGGCCCGGCACGAACGGGAGCCGGGGAGGTTCGACTTCACCGGGAGGCTGGACCTGCGCCGCTTCTGCGAGCTCGCCCACGAGCGAGGGTTGGGGGTGATGGTGAGGCCGGGTCCGGACGCGGCCTCTGAGATCACCGACTCGGGGTGGCCGGTGAGGATCCTGGACGACCCGCGCTTCCAGGCCAGGCGTCCGGACGGCCGTCCGTACGTGCTGCCCACGGCCACCTGGCACGTCCATCCCCCCTCGTACGCATCGCGCGCATTCCTCGAGGAGGTCGCCCGGTGGTACGACGCCTTCTGCGAGCAGGTCGCCCCGCTCCAGCACCCCGACGGACCGGTCGTCGCCTGCCAGGTCGACAACGAGCTCGGCTACCACTTCCAGCCGCACGCCTTCGCGATGGACTACCACCCCGACGCGGTAGAGGACTGGCGAGGTTGGGTCGAGAGGCGCTACGACGGACGGCCTCCCTACGACGTGACGGACCCGCCGCGTGACGCGGCCGACGGGACGGAGCTCTCGCGTCTGGACTGGGTGAGCTGGCGGGAGCACCACCTGCGCGACGCGCTCGGGAAGCTGGCCGGGATGCTGCGGGAGCGGGGGATGACCGTCCCGCTCGTCCACAACGACTACCCACGCCTCACCACACCGCAGGACCTCGGCGCCCTCGAGCGGTCCGGCGCCGTCGACGTGGCGGCGGCGGACATCTACGCCACCCGGCACGGTGGACGCTACGTGCGCGACCTGGCCCGCCACATGTCCGGGTCCACCCGGCTCCCGTTCCTCATCGAGCTGGGAGCCGGCTGGCTGACCCTGCCCTGGCTGCTCCCGCTGGGCGTGGACGAGCGCGACGAGCGCATCATCGGGCTGCGGGCCGTCTACTCCGGCGTCCGGGCCGCGAACGTCTACATGGCCGTCGAGCGCGACCGGTGGTACGGGAGCCCCATCTCGCGGCACGGGGAGGAGCGCCCGAAGGTTCGGTGGTACGGAGAGCTCGCCGGACACCTGGACCGGCTGCGTGGGCTGCGTCGCCACGCGCCCGTCCTCCTGCTCGAGAACCGCACCGAGTCGCGGCGCGTCGCGGCCCGGGCGACGCTGGGCGATCTCGTGCCGGCCTTCAGCCAGGTGCTCCCGCTCGACCGGCGCCTGTTCGAGCTCGACCACCCCGACACCCGCGCCTTCCAGCGTTGGGAGACGGGGCTGGCGGCGGCGTGCGACGCGGTTGGCGTCGACTGCGACCGGGCTTCCACGAGCTCCATGCCCGACCTGACCCGGTACCGGACGGTCCTCGTGCCGATGCTCGACGCCTTCGATCCCGAGGTTTGGGAGGCGCTGCGCGCGGCGGCCGCCCAAGGGGTGCGCGTCGGGGTCGGACCGCGGCTCCCTCGGATCGACGACCGTCTCGAGCCGCACGCCTTCGAGCACAGGGGGATCACGCTGCTCGGCCAGCCGTCGGACGCGGAGGCCCTGCTCCCCGCCCCCCCGTACGCGCGGGAGCCCACCTGCGTCGACCTGCACGTGTGGGAGGGCGACGACCGCACCGTGCTGGCCGCGTTCAACTCGTCGGACGACCCCGTGGCCGCGACCGTGCGCGGGGACGGCGGCACGTGGCGGTTCCGGATCGATGCCTGGGACGCCCAGGTCTGGGAGGTCCGGTCTTGATCGCGCCCGACGTCGAGATCGTCGACCTCGACCCGGAGGGTTTCGCCCGCCTCAGCCGCATGGCGACCGGGCGGGTGTACGGGTCCGGACGGGAGCTGCACGTCCTGCACGAAGCGGGCGAGGTGGTCACGGTGGTCGACACCTCGGCGGGGGTCGTCACCGACCGTTACCGGCGCCGACCGTTGGGCGAGCCGGACGCGATCCGCCGGGAGGCCGAGGTGGACCGGGTCGTGCTCGTGGAC
>DATLFR010000050.1 GCA_035540895.1 Actinomycetota bacterium
CGAGTGGGGGGACCTGCTGGCTGCCGGCGTCATCGACCCGGCGAAGGTGACGCGCTCCGCGCTCCAGAACGCGGCCTCGATCGCGGCGCTCGTGCTGACCACCGAGAGCGCGGTGGTCGAGCGTCCCGAGGAGGAGGACGACGCGGCCGCGGCCGGCGGCGGTCACGGCCACATGCACTGAGCCCGCACGCTCGCGGAACACGACGAGGGGCCCTTCGGGCCCCTCGTTGCGTGCTCAGACGATCGGGTTCTCCTGGCCGGCCCGGGCCAGGCCCCACGCCATCGCGAGCGCCAGGGCCCAGGTGAGCGCGGCGAAGATCCACCACGGCCAGGCAGCCGCACCCGGGGGGAGGTCGAAGGCCGCGTTCAGGATCGCGATCGTCCCGAGCCCGGCCGCGAGCAGTGCGAAGGCCCACGTCCACCACCAGAGCTGCTCCACGCGGTGGCCGACCATCACCATGAACAGCGAGAGGACGAACGCCTGGACGCCCACCACCCGGATCCAGGCGTACTCGACGTACGGGGGCTGGCCGAGGAGCGTCGACATCACGAACGCGGGGACGACGGCGAGCGCGAGGCCGACCACGGCCCACAGGAGAGCCTGGAGGTAGAGGAGGCGCTTCAGCAGAGCCATCGCCCTATCTTGCCCGGCGAGGACGGGCGACGGAAGCAGCATTGGGGAGCGCACCGCCCAGCGGCTAGAATGGCCCGGTCGGCGCAGCCGCGCCGACGCCCACCACCTTCCGACGAGGATCGCGCATGACGCAGGGACCGAGGATCGCCGTCATCGGCCTGGACTGTGCCACCCCAGCGATGCTGTTCGACCGCATGGCGGAGGAAGTGCCGACGATCTCGCGTCTCCTCGGGTCCAGCCTGTGGGGCGACCTCGCCTCGATCACGCCGCCGATCACGGTGCCCGCGTGGGCGTGCGCGATGACGGGGAAGACGCCTGGCCAGCTCGGCATCTACGGGTTCCGCAACCGCAAGGACACGACCTACGAGGGCCTGTCGATCGCGACCTCGCAGGCCGTGCGCGAGCCCGCGGTCTGGGACCTCCTCGGCGAGGCGGGGAAGCGCTCGCTCCTGATCGGCGTGCCCCCGGCGTACCCGGTGAAGCCGGTCGAGGGCTGGCGCGTCTCCTGCTTCCTCACCCCGCCCTCCGCGACCTCCTACACCTGGCCGCCGGAGCTCGCGGCCGAGGTCGAGGAGGAGGTCGGCGAGTACATCTTCGACATCCCGAACTTCCGCCAGCAGGGGCCCGAGCACGTCCTCGAGCAGACGCACGAGATGACGAAGCGACGGTTCAGGGTGGCGCGCCGGCTCGTGAAGACGAAGCCGTGGGACCTGTTCATGATGGTCGAGATGGGGATGGACCGCCTCCATCACGTGTTCTGGCACCACTGCGACCCGGAGCACCCCAAGTACGAGCCCGGGAACCGGTTCGAGACCGCCTTCCGGGACTATTACCGACTCGTCGACGCGGAGGTGGCATCCCTCCTCGAGGTCCTCCCCGACGACGCGATCGTGATCCTGATGTCGGACCACGGCGCGCGCGCGATGAGCGGCGGGGTCTGCTTCAACGACTGGCTGATCCGCGAGGGCTACCTCTCGCTGACCGAGCGCCTCGAAGGCCCGACACCGGTGGCGAAGGCTCCGATCGACTGGTCGAAGACCGTCGCCTGGGGCGACGGCGGCTACTACGGGCGCCTGTTCCTCAACGTGAAGGGGCGCGAGCCGGAGGGTGTCGTGGACCCGGCGGATTACGAGCGGGTGCGCGACGAGATCACCGCGAAGCTCGAGGCGATGGATGGGCCCGACGGGCGGCCGCTCGGAACGACCGTCCACCGTCCCGAGAACCTCTATCCGGAGGTGCGTGGGGTCGCGCCCGACCTCCTCGTGTACTTCGGCGACCTCGAGTGGCGCTCCGTCGGCACCCTCGGGTTCGGCGAGATCTTCACCACCGAGAACGACACGGGCCCCGACGGCGCGAACCACGACAAGCTCGGGGTCTTCGCGATGAGCGGGCTGCCGGGGCTGAAGCCCGGGCGCGTCGATGGCCTGCGCCTGATCGATACCGGACCGACCCTGATGAAGCTCTTCGGCCTCCCGATCCCGGTGGGCGTCGAAGGAAGGAGCATCCTGTGACCGATACCTCGCAGTGGGTGACGACGACGAAGCACTACGGGCCCGAGCCGGCCGAGCGCGGCTTCACGGTGTGGTTCACCGGGCTCTCGGGCTCGGGCAAGTCCACGCTGGCCGAGATGCTGGCGGCCGAGCTCGAGGCACGGGGCACGCGCTGGGAGCTGCTCGACGGCGACGTCGTGCGGCTGAACCTCTCGAAGGGGCTCGGCTTCTCCAAGGAGGACCGGGACACGAACATCCTGCGGATCGGATGGGTGGCCGAACGGCTCACCTACCACGGCGCGGCGGTGCTCGTCTCGGCCATCTCGCCGTACCGCGCGGCGCGCGAAGAGGTCCGCAAGAGCATCCCGCGGTTCGTGGAGGTGTTCGTCAGCTGCTCCGTCGAGGAGTGCGCCCGCCGCGACGTGAAGGGCCTGTACCAGAAGGCGTTCGCCGGCGAGATCACCGGGTTCACCGGCGTCGACGACCCGTACGAGGAGCCGGAGTCGCCCGAGGTCGTCGTGCGGACCGATGAGCAGAGCCGGGAGGAGTGCCTCCAGGCGATCCTCGACGCGCTCGCCGAGCGCGGTCTCATCGAGGACGCGCGCCCGCGCGTCTAGTCGACCCGTTCGGCGAAG
>DATLFR010000051.1 GCA_035540895.1 Actinomycetota bacterium
GCTTCGCCACGGGCGCGGTGGGAGCTCGCGCGTCGATGTACTCCAGGTCGAGCTTGCGCTCCAGCGCGTCCGCGAGCACGGCCCCCGCCGCCGCCGCCTTCGCCTCGAGCCCGGAGGGCCTCCCCATCCTCACCACCGTCCCGGTGGGAGCCAGGTGGAGGACGATCTCGTCGCCGATCCCCACGCTCGCCGTGGCGTCGCGCAGCTGGGGCGGGAAGGTCCCGAACTCGGACAGGAGGGCGAGGCTGCGGGCGTCCAGTCGCGCGCCCGGTTCCGGCTGGGGGGAGGCCGTCCAGCCGTCCATCACCGGGAGCGAGATGTCCGGCGGCACCGGGAAGATGACGCCGTCGGCGTCGACGCCCAGCCGGTCCGTACCTCGCAGCAGGAGGAGGGGAGCCCGCTCGACGACCCGGATCTCGACGGTGGCCGGGAGGGTCCTTCGGACGTCCGCAGACCGGACCATCGCGATCGCCCGGACCCGGTCGAGCACCGCTCCCATATCCGTCAGGAGCATGCTCTCTCCCCCGCGCAGCCCGGCTGCGGCGTGGACCTCGAGGGCCGACACGCGGTCCGTACCGACCACCCGCACCTCCCCGACGCGCCAGAGCGCGGCCAGGGCGCCCAACGCGGCGAGCAGGATCCCCGCGACCACCGCCAGCCTCAGGACGAGGCGACGGTGACGCCGACGCGGGAAGCGGACGAGCTTGTCGTCGCGCTTGCGCCTCACCGCCGTCCTCACCGGCATGTCCTGGACGTCACCTAACCCTCAACCTCACCTTCCACCTCCGTCCTGACCTCGGGGAACTCCCCGAGGAACCGGACCTCCGGCTCGAGCTCCACGCCGAACCGGGCCCGGACCTCCCTCTGGGCCCGCACCACCAACGTCCACACGTCGGCGGCGGTCGCGTCACGCCCCGCCACGATGAAGTTCGCATGAACCGACGACACCTCCGCTCCCCCGGCGCGCGCGCCCTTCAGCCCGGCCGCCTCGATCAGTCGTCCGGCCGAGTCGCCGGGCGGGTTCTTGAAGACGCTCCCGGCGCTGCGTCCGGGAGGCTGGTGCTCCCGCCGCCAGCGGAGGTACGTGGATATGCGGCCGGCCACCTCGGCGGGGTCGCCCGGCTCCAGCCGCACCTCCCCCGCCACCACCACGTGGCTCGGGGCGAGCGTCGAGTGCCGGTACCCGAACCCGAGCTCCTCGACGGAGAGCCGCGCCCGCTGCCCAGAGGTGAGGTCGACGGTGTCGGCCCACACGAGCACGTCGGACATGCTCCGGCCGTGCGCGCCCGCGTTCATGCGCACCGCGCCTCCGAAGGTGGCGGGGATCTCGGCGGCGAACTCGAACCCGGTCAGGCCGAGCCTGGCGGTCAGGCGGGCGCCCGCCGGAAGATGGACGGCCCCGCCGAACCGGATCGAGTCGGGTCCGACCGGCTCGTGGTCGCGGAACCCGCGACCGAGCCGGACGACCACGCCGCGGAACCCTTCGTCGGAGACGAGCATGTTGGACCCGCGTCCCACGATCGCGATCGGCACCTCCCCCGCACAGAGCTCCGCGACCGCCGCGAGGTCGTCGGGGGTCTCCGCCTCGACGAGCACGTCCACCGGCCCCCCCACGCGGAACGTGGTGTAGGCGTCGAGCCTGGCATCGGCGTGAACGGAGCCCGTCACCCGCTCGCGCAGGAGCGGAAGGACGTCCCCCGTGTCTCTCACCCGGGCTCCAACAGCTGGAGCATCTCCAGGATGCGTGGACCAGCGGTCGTCACGTCCCCGGCTCCGAGCGTCACGATGACGTCGCCGGCGGAGACCATGCCGGCCGCGAGCCCGGCGGCCTCGTCGAGGAGCGGCGCGTAGATGGCGATCTGCTGACCGCCCTCGAAGTTGTGCTGGACGGTGTCCCAGATGGAGCGACCGCTCACGCCAGGGATAGGCGTCTCGCGCGCCCCGTAGACGTCGGTGATGACGACGACGTCCGCATCCGCGAAGGCCTTGCCGAACTCCTCGGCGAGGTCCCTCGTGCGGGAGTAGAGGTGAGGCTGGAAGAGGGCCACGATCTGGGACCCCGCGTACCGCTCCCTCGCCGCCTGCAGGGTCGCCTCGATCTCCCTCGGATGGTGCGCGTAGTCGTCGACGACCGTGACCCCGCCCTGAACCCCGCGGACCGAGAACCTCCGCTCCACCCCGGTGAAGGCGCTCAGCGCCTCGACCGTCTCCTCCGGCCGGGCGCCGAGCAGGAACGCGGCCGCCGCGGCCCCCGCCGCGTCGAGCACGTGGTGAAGGCCCGGTACGGAGAGACGGAGCGTCCCCGCGTCGACGCCCCTCCAGGTGAGCCGCCACCATCCCTCCTCGCTCCGGCTCACGACGAGGTCGGCGTCGGAGGTGCCGTAGGTCACCACGGGTCCTCTGACGCGCTCGCGGAGCCGCGCGATGCCGGGGTCGTCGACGCACAGGACGGCGGGGCCGTCCGGGCGCCGCTGGTCCAGGAAGGTCAGGAACGCCTCGTCGATAGCCTCGGGCGTCCCGAAGTGGTCCAGGTGGTCGATGTCCACGTTCGTCACCACGGCCAGCTCGGGTCGCAGGTGGAGGAAGGACGAGAAAGCCTCGTCCGCCTCGGCGACCACGAGGTCGCCGGCGCCGAGCCTCGCGCCCGACCCCACGTCGTTGAGGTCTCCCCCGATCACGAACGACGGGTCCATACCTGCCCGCTCCAGGATCATCGCGAGCATCGAGGACGTCGTGGTCTTGCCGTGGGTGCCGGCGACGGCGATGCCGCGGCCGGCGTCGAATATCCGTCCGAGCAGCTCGGCCCGCATGATGACCTCGGCTCCCGCCTCGCGGGCGCGGACCACCTCAGGGTTCGTGGGGGACACGGCGGCCGAGACGATGACGTGCTCGGCGCCGTCGGCGTGGTGCGGCTCGTGCGACCCCACGTGGACCTTCGCCCCCAGCGCCTCGAGCCGGCGCACGGGCTCGGACTCCTTCAGGTCCGAGCCGGATACCTCGTACCCCATCGCATGGAGCAGCTCGGCGAGCGCGGCCATGCCGACCCCGCCGATGCCGACGAAGTGCACGCGGGTGCCGCGTAGGGGTCGCCCCAGCCCTGATCGCATGGTTAGTAGTGTGGCGGTCCGGCGGGCTCCACGTCACCATGTGACCGCCGCCGGAGCTCGTCCTCCACGAGGTCCGCGAGCCTGTCCGCGGCGTCGGGGCGCCCCAGCGCCCGCGCCGACTCGGCCATCGTCCGTCGCCGTCCCGGGTCGTCGAGAAGCTCGGTGAGGACGCGGGCCAGCCGCCCTTCGAGGTCGGGCTCGTCCTCGCGGACGAGCACCCCACCGCCGGCGTCGGCCACCCACCTCGCGTTCGCCTCCTGGTGCCCGCCCGTCGCCCACGGGCCCGGCACGAGCACCGACGGGAGCCCGAACGCGACCAGCTCGGCGGTCGCGCCGCCCGACCGCGTCACGACCAGGTCGGCCGCCGCGTACGCGCGCTCGATGGTGGGCATGTAGTCGAGCACCGTCCGGGGAACGTCGACCTCGTCCCATGCCTCGCGGGTCTCCTCGAGGAGGTCGGGCCCGGTGAGGTGGATCACCTGGACGTCGTCGCGTCCGCTCCAGGAACGCGCCGCCGCGACCACACCTCTGTTGATGGGCCTCGCGCCGAGGCTCCCGCCGAAGGCGAGCACGGTGGTGCGCCCGTGCGGGGCGAGCCCTAGATCGGTCAGCGCCTCGGTCCGGACGCGGGCGCGCTCGTCCGGTCCCATCTCGGCCACGGTCCGGACCGGGGGCCGCAGGGGGTTGCCCGTCACCGCGACCCGCACCCCCGCCGGGTCGGAGGGGAGCGGCACGCTCAACGCGAGCGCGTCCGCCCATCGCAGGGAGAGCCGGTGCGCGAGCGAGAGGTGACCGTTCTGCTCGTGCAGGACGACGGCCCGTCCGGTCGTGCCCGCCGCCACGCAGGGAGCGACCGAGTGGTACCCGCCGAACCCCACCACGGCATCGACCCCCTCCCGGGCGACGATCCGCCTGCACCGGGCGACGGCCCTCAGGAGGTCGATCCCCGCCAGGACCGCCCGCGGGGAGGCGGAGCGGGGGAGGCCGCGGCCGGGGATCTGGTGCAGGCGGTAGCCGGCCGCGGGGACGGCGGTGGCCTCCATGCGGGCTCCCCCGACGAAGGAGACGTGATGGCCGCGCCCCTTGAGCGCGTCGGCGACCGCCAGCCCCGGGTAGACGTGTCCCCCGGTGCCCGCAGCGGCGACGAGGATCCTGGCCAACGACGCT
>DATLFR010000052.1 GCA_035540895.1 Actinomycetota bacterium
GCCCGCGGCCGCCGCGTAGGGCTCCGGACCGTCTCCGGCCACCCGGGGGGCCCTCTCGTTACCCAAGCTGTTACCTAAGCAAGAGCAGGGGCCGTGGGCCGGGGTCCCAGATCGCCCCTGGAAGCACGTCCGGTCCCTGACCTGCGGCCAAGCGAAGAGCGGAGGGGTCTCCTCCGCTCTGGTCGTCTCCTGAAAAACAGAACTCCCGAGGGCCTGGGGCCACTCGGGACTACCCCCCCAACATACGACAGGATTTCGGTCTTGTCAAACGCGAGGAAGTGCCTTGCCCGCGTCGGCCCTCCCGCCTACGCTTGCGCGGTGAACGGTCCGAGGCTCTGCTCGAAGACGGGGTGCGGGAAGCCCGCCGTGGCGTCCTGCGCGTACAACTACGCCGAGCGCCTGGCCTGGATCACCGAGCTGAGGCCGGAGCGGGACCCCTCCTTCTACGACCTCTGTCCCGACCACGCGGCCGGCCTGCGCGTCATGAACGGTTGGACGCTGCAGGACCACCGCGCGAGGCCGGCGACGCAGGCCCCGTTGCTGCTCACCTGAGCGTCCGGGCCCGTCCAGCTCCCCATCCTGGGTAACGTCGTACCCAGGATGCCGATATCGAAGGAGCTCATCGCCCTCATCCGCCGGCTGGACGCCTACGACCTCAGACGGCTGAGGATGCTCATCGACGGCCTGCTGGTCTCCGACGAGCCCGGAGGGGGTCCGGACCCGGGGCGGGTCACCTTCCGTCAGGAGACGGTCCGGTGCGGGAAGCAGTCCTGCCGGACGTGCCCCCACGGTCCGTACTGGTACGCGTACTGGAGGGAGGGCGGCCGTGTCCGCTCACGGTACGTGGGCAAGACGCTGCCCCCCGGCGTCCCGAAGGCTCCTGACTAGGCATCAGCGACCAGCCGGGACCCTCCCGGCGGGGCATGCTCTGCGGCGCTGCGACCGCCGATCATGGGAGCAGGAGCATCGATCACAGGAGGGGCTCGCGATGGACTGCCCGCAGTGCCGCTCGACCGAGACCGGCACGATCGGATTCTCGGAGGTCGCAGAGGGAGCACGGTTCCACTACTGCCGCCGGTGCGAGCACCGGTGGTGGACGGCCAGGTCTCAGACCGTCCCGCTGGACACGATCCTGACCCAGGTGGCGAACCTGCCTAAGGTGTCGTAGTTCGTCGTATCCTTGCGGCGTGCTGACACGCCTGCGGTCCACCCGGGCCTACGCCCGCCTGTCCGCGTACCCGACCGTTCACCAATTCGTCCGGTACGCGCTCGTGGGCGCCTTGAACGTGGTCGTGATGCTGGGGATCTTCAACCTCCTGCTGCTGAGCGACCTGCACCCCAACGTCGCCCAGGCGGTCGCGTTCCTGATCACCACCGTCCAGGGGTTCTACCTGCACAAGACGTGGGCGTTCCGCGACGAGGGCCGTCACCCGCCGCTGCGCGGGTACCTCGTGTTCCTTGCGCTCACCGTGGTCGGGCTCGGCATCAACCAGGCGGCCTTCACGCTCTTCCTGGTCCCGCTCGGCCGGTACGGCCTGATAGGGAAGAACGTCGCCTCCCTCGCCGCGGTCCCTTTCTCGGTCGTGTGGAACTTCATGGCTTACCGGACGTGGACCTTCCGGCCCGCAGCTCCCGCCGCATCCTCACGATCTCCCGGATCGTTCGCCAGATGACCTTCGGGGTGGCCCCCTTCGGCCGGCCGGCGGGCCGCGGATGGTGCGGCACCCCCACCTCCACGATCCCGTAACCGGCCTCACGCGACCGGATCATCAGCTCGGGAGAGATGAAGGCCGACCGCGACCGCAGGTCGTCCAGGAACCGGTCCAGGACCGGCCTCCCGATCAGCTTGAACGCGCAGTCGACGTCGTGGAGCCTCAGGTCGAACACGGCCCGCAGGACGAGGTGGTACACGCGGGCGACGACGAGGCGGTGCCACGGGTCGTTGCGCTTGATCCGGTAGCCGACGACGATCGGGACCTCCGGTCCGAACCGGGGAACGAGGCGGTCGAGGTCGCCGATCCGGAACTGCCGGTCGCCGTCCGTGAAGAAGACGGCGTCCATGCGGCTCGCCCGCAGGCCCGTCTGGAGCGCGTGTCCGTACCCCAGGTTCGCCGGGTGGCGCTCGCACCGGACCTCCGGGTGCCGGGCCACGTAACGCTCCACGACCGAAGGGGTCGCGTCGGTGGAGCCGTCGTCCACGACGATGATCTCGAACCGCTCCGCGAAGGCGGGCAGCGTCGCCAGGGCCTCCTCGAGGAGGGGGCCGATGTTCTCCTCCTCGTTGAAGACCGGGAAGAAGCAGCTCAGCGACGAGATCTTCTGCATGCGTTGGCTCGGGTCGCGGACGGCCCTAACCCTATCCGGTGGTCGGCGCGACGACCGTGACCCACCACCGCACTAGACTGCGTCCGTGGGTAGGTTCCACACCCTCCGAGCTATGCCCCGACGCTTCGCCTGGTGGGCGTCCACGCCCTCGGGCCTGCTCTGGCTGTTCGTCGCGGGCGCCGCGATACGGCTCTGGCTCGCGACGCGACCCGGCTTCAGCGTCGATATGGGTTCCTTCCGCGGCTGGGCCGTGCAGCTCGACGACGTCGGACCGCGAGCGTTCTACCCCCCCGAGGCGTACGGCGAGGGGACGCCCGGAGTCCCGCCGAGCCGGTTCATCGACTACCCGCCCGGTTACCTGTACGTGCTGTGGGGGCTGGGTGCGATCTCGCGCCGTCTGTTCGGCGTAGGGCCCCCGGACGTCCTGCTCAAGCTGCCCCCGATACTGGGCGACCTGGCGCTGGCCTGGGTCGTCGTTCAACTCGCGGCCCGGCTCACTCCGGCCGCCTACCGGCGGGTGCCCTGGCGGGGGACCGCGGCGGCGGCCGTCCTGCTCAACCCCGCCCTGATCGTGGTGAGCGCACTGTGGGGCCAGGTCGACGTCTTCCAGGCGCTGCTCATCCTCGGGGCATTCCTGCTGCTGGGCACGGGGGCGGCCACGTTCCAGCGTGAGGCCGGGGGGCTGGCCCTGCTCGTCCTCGCGGTCCTCACGAAGCCACAGGCGCTCTTCGTCGTCCCCGTGGCTGTGCTGGTGCTCGTATGGCGGCACGCGCGGGCTGCTGCTGCCGACCCGGCCCCCGGACGGCTCGCACTCGCGCTCGCGCGCATCGCCGCCCTCGGGGTCACCTCGGCCGCGTTCGCCCTGCTCGTGATCTGGCCGTTCCTGGGCCCAAACCCGGTCCGGCTGCTCAGGTTCTACCAGCACGCGTCGAGCACCTACCCGCATACGAGCGTATGGGCGTTCAACCTCTGGGGGGCCCTGGGCTTCTGGAAGCCCGACTCCGGTCCGGAGGCGTTCCCGTCGCCGGCGGTCCCTGCGGTGGCGATCGGGTGGACGCTCTTCGCCGTCGGGGCGGCCTTCGTGGGATGGCGCGCCTGGCGGTCGCTGGGGCGCGGTGAGGCGGAGGGCAGGGTCCTGCTGGCCGGGGCGTTGTCCCTCACGCTCGTCGCGTTCGCGGTCCTGACCCGGATCCACGAGCGCTACCTCTTCGTGGTCATCGCGGGCCTCGCGGCGTTCGCTGCCTACCGGGGGCTGCGCTGGGCCCTCGCCGGGCTGTCCCTGCTGTACCTCGTCAACGTCTGGCTCCCTTACGGGTACTACACGTTCTTCCACCACCAGACCGCCAGGGAGGACCCTCCCGCGTGGTACCGGAGGGTCTTCACGCTGGTGTTCGGGGACCCCGAGGTGACGGACACCCCGCAGCGCGCCACCCTCTCGCTGGTCGGCGGTCTGGCCTGCCTCTTCGTCGCCTGGCGCGTCTGGACGTGGCTCGAGGCCCGGTCGGGAGCGGAGGAGGCGGTCTCGGCTCCCGAGCCGCCCGTATGGGCCCGGTCGGCCGCCCCCGTGCGCGAGCAGGCGCCTCCCCCCTGGACCCTGACGCTGCATCCGGTCGGCCTGCGTGGGGCCGCGATCGCGCTGCTCGTCTTCGTGGTCGCGCTGGCGACGAAGGTGGTGGGCCTCGGTCACCCGGCCGGCATGTACTTCGACGAGGTCTACCACGCGCGCACCGCCGGCGAGTACCTCGAGGGGCAGCCCGTCTACGAGTGGACGCACCCGCCGCTCGCGAAGCTGGGGATGGCCGCCTCGATCAGGGGCCTGTCCCGGTTCCGGACGACGGTGGCGCCCGACGCGCCCGCCGTCCGAGGACCCATGGCGGCCGGGGAGGACAGGATGTACGCGGTCCACGACCGCCGGCCGGCCACCGTCGTGCCGCTCGCCTTCGACGACGGGTGCTCCGTCCGGGCGGACGGGAGGGCGATCGGTCCGGTCGCCGGGCCTGTCACCGCCCTCGCCGCCTCGGGAGACCGGCTGTTCGTGGGGGCGGACGACGGCGCGGGCGGGACCCTGCACAGGTTCGATCGCGGGCGCGCCGTCTGGACGGTCCCCCTG
>DATLFR010000053.1 GCA_035540895.1 Actinomycetota bacterium
GCCGCCGGCGCCGCAGCCGAAGCAGTAGAAGAGCCCCTTCGCCGGGTCCACCGTGAACGACGGGGTCTTCTCGGTGTGGAACGGGCAGAGGCCGGTATGGGAGCGGCCGGCCTTGCGGAGCGCCACGTACTGCTGGACGAGCGCGACGATGTCGGTTCGGTCCCGGACGGCCTCGACGTCGTCCTGTCGGATCCTGGCCACGCTCAGCTCACAGCATCCAGCCCCGCGGGAGGAAGAGCTCCTCGTAGGCGCGCAGCGCGTAGCGGTCGGTCATGCCGGCGATGTGATCGGCGATCCTCGTCGGCAGGTCACCGGGGGCGCGCATCGCCTCCGGCGGGAGCGTGTCGGGGTGCTCGAGGTGGTGCTCGAACAGCGCACGGATCACGCCCACCGCCTTCTCCTGCTCCGCGGCGGCATCCTCCCGAAGGTAGACGCGCTCGAACATGAAGTCCCGGAGGCCGTCGAGCGCCTCGTAGACGGCGTCGGACATCCGGAGCTCGGCTGCGTCCGCACTCTCCGCGACGATGTCGTGGACGAGACGCTCGATACGCTCCCCATGGGTCCGTCCGAGCACCTCGAGGGCGTCCCGCGGAAGATCCCGCTCGGAGAGCAACCCGGCACGGATCGCGTCGTCGATATCGTGGTTCACGTAGGCGAGGCGGTCGGCGAAGCGCACGACCTGAGCCTCGGGGGTGGAGGGTGCGGCCATCGACCAGGGGTGGTTCACGATCCCGTCTCGGACCTCCCACGTGAGGTTGAGCCCCTCCCCATCGCGCTCGAGGTGGTCGACGACCCGGAGGCTCTGCTCGCTGTGTCGGAACGGACGCTCGAGGTAGGGCGTGAGCGCGCGCTCGCCGAGGTGCCCGAACGGCGTGTGCCCGAGGTCGTGGCCGAGCGAGATCGCCTCGGTGAGGTCCTCGTTCAGGCGGAGGGCCCGGGCGATCGTGCGGGCGATCTGGGAGACCTCGAGCGTGTGCGTCAGGCGGACGCGGTAGTGGTCCCCCTCCGGGGAGATGAAGACCTGGGTCTTGTGCTTCAGCCGGCGGAAGGCCTTCGAGTGGACGATCCGGTCGCGGTCCCGCTGGAAGGCGGTGCGGATCGGATCCGGGCGCTCCTCCCGCTCCCGGCCCTTGCTGTCGGTCGAACGGGTCGCGCGCGGAGCGAGGGTCTGACGCTCGATCTCCTCCGTACGCTCCCTGATGCCCTCCACCGCGCAGAGGGTAGCACGCGCCTCCGACACCTCTTCCGGCTCACCGGCCGCTCACGCGGTAGTACAGGTAGGCGAAGGTTTCGCGGAGGTACCCCTCGAGGCGCGTGGACTGACTCACCGCCGCCGATTGCCAGGTGGCCGAGGCGAAGGCTCGGATGCCGAGGTCGCGCGCCATCCGGCGGATCCGGAGGTTGTGCCAGGGATCGGAGACGAGGAAGGCGCTGGAGAGATCGCGCTCCCGCATGTACTCCGCCGCCGCCCGGAGGCTCTCGAAGGTCGTGCCCCCCTCCGGAACCGTGTCGATCGCGTCCGCGTGGACCCCCCGCTCGCTCAGGTATCGCGCGCCGGCCTCGGCCTCGGTGAACGCGTCCCCGGGGCGCCCGGCGCCCAGGACGACGACCCGGTCCGCGAAGCCCCTGCGGAGCAGCAGCTCACCGTGGTCGAGCCGCCCCCGGAAGACCGGCGACGGCCGCCCGCCGTACTGGGCGGCCCCCAGCACCATGACGACGTCCGCACGGTCGACACGGCTCGCATCATCCTGGTGGGCGGCACGCCAGACCGCCACGCCCGTGCCGGCGACCGCTCCGAGGAGCAGGACGAGCGCGAGGAGGCAGCCGAAGAGGACGGGGTGACGTTTCCGCACCGAGGCCCGATGCTAACAGCGGTCCCGCCCCGTGGTCGCGGTCGCGGGGGTGGCTGGCGGACCACCCCCGCATCCCGCGGACAGAACGGATCCGACCGGTCCTGATCACCCTTGTCCGGTCAGGACGGGGACGATCCAGGAACGATCCTTCACCTCGGGGAACCGCGCCCGCAGCGCGTCAAGCTCATCCTCGGGCTGGGCGAGCGGACCGATCGGGATGAGGATGGCGAAGCGCTCCTCCGCGACGGCCAAGGGCTGTTCGTCATGCCCGACGATCCGAGCCGTCGGCATGCCCAGGAGCGCCGCGGCCACGGTCGCCTCGGCGCGACCGTCGTAGTCCCCGATCGCGATGCCGAGCGCCCCCTCGCCGTCCGGCTCGGTCAGGTCCTGCGCGACCGTGGCCTCCACGGGGAGAGGTTCGTCATCGGCGCGGTCCGGATCCGCCTCCAGCCTGGGGTCGACCATCGCCCCGCCACAGGCAAGGAAGCGTGGGCCGCCGGGCGTCTCGAGGAACAGTCGCCAATCCCCGTCGAAGCCGTTCCAGACGAGCCCGTGTGACGTCATCCCGGCGAGGAAGGCCTCTCCGGGCAGTGTCCGCAGGCGCGTCGTCTCCGCCCCGCGCACCTCCCACAGCTCGTAGCGGGGCTCACCCTCGGCCGACGCCCGCCCGGTGACGCGGATCACGAGGATCTCTCCCGCGCCGCCGAGGACCGGCGTCCGCAGGATGGACCATTCGTCGCCCGAGGCAGAGAAGGCGGTCAGCCGACGCCACGCACCGGAGCGGAGATCGTGCGACCACAGGTTGTTCAGGGTGTCGTCGTGCGTGTGCGCCTCGGCGTGCGCGGCTTCCTCGGCCACGACGACCACCTCGTCATCGCTCCGGAAGAGCGGTGAGAAGAGGCCCGAGGTCCCCTCGGGCCGGTCGACGATCCGGGTCGACCCGTCGGGCCGCCGCACCTCGATGCGCTCGAGGTCGACGGCGTACGCGATGCTGCCGTTCGATGCGAGCGCCGGGTGCGTGGCCTCACCTCCGGGGACGAACGACGTCGCGCCCGTCGATGTCACGTGATGGATCGCGTCCGCGCCGAGGCGGTCCTCGACGTAGGTGACGCCGAGGCCGCGCGATGCCGCCGCGTGCCGCAGGGTCATCCCCGGGTTCCCGGTGTGCAGGTACGCCGTGGCGGCGAGCTGCTCGTCGAGGACGACGACGGTGCCGCTGCGGACCGCCGCGAGGACACCACCGTCGGCCAGTGCGGCCGCCTCGGACGCTGCAGCAGTGACGATGTCCTTGACGCAGCCGCCGGCTCCGGACGCCGCGGTACTGGCCCCGGTGGCGACGACGATGGTGCTGAGGGAGAGGAGCAGGAGCTTCCTGATCGTTCGCATCCGTTCCTCCTCAGTAGTTGACCACGTACTGGAAGTGGTGGGGGTCCTGCCACGAGAGCCCCCAGCGGAACCGGTGGCCGGGATAGTTGCCGCGGAAGACGTCCGGCAGGTAACGGCCGTGGTCCGTCCCGTCCGCGCCGCGACCGTCCCAGTACGACTGGCCCATCGGGTTGCGGAGCGTGTTCGTGTCGATCGCGGCGCCGAACGCATGGGTGGACCAGCTCGTCCCGCCACGCATCGCCCGGCACGAGTAGCCCCACTGCCCGTAGTCCATCGCCCCCTCGCGGTGGCGCTTCGCGACGTGGCCGCGGATGTTGTGGCCGACGTTCCTCGCGAGGTACGGGTGGTAGTACACGTAGCCCGGGCGCCAACGCCCGTGGACGTGAGGGAAGTACGTCCGCGTGTCGTTGGCACGGTCGTTGCAGGCGGCTCCGAACGTCCGGGTCAGCTCGCTGTAGCCCGAGGGCCGCGGCGGGACGCCGCGCGACGAGTGATCGTGCACCCAGTCGTGCATGTGTCCCGCGAGCGCCCCGGCGGGGCCGAGGACGAGGACCGAGATCGCCAGCGCGACCGCCACCCTCGCTGCGCTCCTGCCGGGCCTGGACCCCGGCATCTTTCCTTCCATCGATGGCACCTCCTCTCGTCAACCGGTGGAGGAGGCGACCGGTAGATCGAACCGACGTTCGGGAGGCTACCGCCGCGGCCGCAAGCGGCACATCCCCCGTCCGGGCAGCATCGGTCCCCGGACGGGGGATCCCCTGACGGCGCTACTTCGAGGAGGTGTCGGCCTCCCCGAGCACGGCCTGCGCGGCGGCGAGTCGCGCCAGGGGGACGCGATAGGGGGAGCAGGAGACGTAGTCGAGACCGATCTGGTGGAAGAACCTGACCGACAGCGGGTCGCCGCCGTGCTCGCCGCAGATCCCGAGCTTGATGTCCTCGCGCGTCTTGCGGCCCCGTTCGCAGGCGGTCCGGACGAGCTCTCCGACCCCCGGTTGGTCGAGCGTCTCGAACGGGTTCTGCGGCAGGACCTTCTGCTCGAGGTACCGGGGCAGGAACATCGCCTCGACGTCGTCGCGGGAGAACCCGAAGGTGGTCTGGGTGAGGTCGTTCGTGCCGAACGAGAAGAACTCCGCCTCCTCGGCGATCTCATCCGCGGCGAGGGCCGCGCGCGGCAGCTCGATCATCGTCCCGATGAGGTACTCGACCTCGACGCCCTTGCGCTCGATCACCTCGGCCGCGACGCGCCGCGCGTCCGCGGCGACCGCCTCGAGCTCCGCACGCGTGGCGACCAGCGGCACCATGATCTCGACGACGGGCTCGCCGCCGCGCCCCTTCACGTTGCAGGCCGCCTCGACGATCGCCTGGACCTGGATCCGGTAGATGTCTGGGTAGAGGATGCCCAGGCGGCAGCCCCGCAGGCCGAGCATCGGGTTGTTCTCCTCCAGCGCCAGAACCTCACGCAGCACTTCCTCGCTTCGGCGCTTGCCACCGAACTCCCGCAGGAGCTGGCGCGACTCTTTCGTGTCGGGGCTCGCGAGCGCCACGGCGAGATCCTTGGACGACGGGAGGAACTCGTGCAGCGGCGGATCGAGCAAGCGGATCGTGACGGGGAGCCCGTCCATCGCGCGGAAGATCGCCTCGAAGTCCTTCCGCTGACCGGAGAGGAGCTTCTTCAGTCCGTCGAAGTAGGGTTTGATCTCGTCGCTCCGCAACGCCGCCTTCGCCGCCTTCACGCGGTCCTGCGCGGCCCGGCGGCCGCTGCCCCTTGCCTCCGCCGCCTCCCGCTCGGCTGACTCCAGCTCCAGCTGCGCCGCTCGGGCCTTCGCGGCGGCCAGGATGACCTGGCGGAAGACCGGCAGCCTGGGGTCGCCCGGCGTGCCGAACATGTGCTCCGTCCGGCAGAGGCCGATGCCCTGCGCACCGAAGCTCCGAGCCTTCTTCGCGTCCGGCCCGTTGTCCGCGTTCGCCCTGACCTTCAGTCGGCGGATCTCGTCGGCCCAGCCGAGCAGCGTGTGGAAATCACCCGAGAGCTTCGGCTCGACGAGGTCGACCTCCCCCACCACGATCCGGCCGGTGGTCCCGTCGATCGAGATCACGTCGCCTTCGTTCACCGTCGTGCTGCCGGTGACGAAGCGCTTGCGGGCGTGGTCGATCTTCAGCGCCTCGGCACCACAGACCGCCGGCGTCCCGTGGCCGCGCGCGACGACCGCGGCGTGAGAGGTCTTCCCGCCGTGCGACGTGAGGATCCCCTCCGCAGCGAACATCCCGTGGAGGTCGTCGGGGTTCGTCTCGCGCCGGACGAGGATGACCGGCCGACCCTCCTTCGCCCATGCCTCAGCCGTGTCGGCATCGAAGACCGCCTGGCCGACCGCGGCGCCCGGGCTCGCGTTGATGCCCTTCGCCAGGACGTCGAACGTCGCCTTCGGATCGAACTGCTTGTGCAGGAGCTGGTCGAGCTGCTCCGGCTCCACGCGAGCGACCGCTTCTTCCTTGGAGATCAACCCCTCGCCCACCATCTCCACGGCCATCCTCACGGCCGCGGCTCCCGTCCGCTTCCCGACGCGGGTCTGCAGCATCCAGAGCTTCCGCTCCTCGATCGTGAACTCGATGTCGCACATGTCGCGGTAGTGCTCCTCGAGCCGAGCCATGATCCCCTGGAGCTCGCGGAACGACGGCGGGTCGATGTGACCGAGCTCGGCGAGCGGCAGGGTGTTGCGGATGCCCGCGACAACGTCCTCCCCCTGGGCGTTCGGGAGGTAGTCGCCGTAGATGCCCCGCTCCCCCGTGGCAGGGTCGCGCGTGAACGCGACGCCCGTGCCGGACTCCTCACCCCGGTTGCCGAACACCATCGCCTGGACGTTCACGGCCGTCCCGAGGTCGTCGGGGATCCGGTACTGCTTGCGGTAGGTGTTCGCCCGTTCGTTGTTCCACGACTGGAACACCGCTTCGATGGCCATGCGCAGCTGCTCCCGGGGCTCCTGGGGGAAGAGTCGGCCGGCGTGCTCACGCACGATGCGCTTGAACCGCTCGACGAGACCCTGCAGCTCGACCGCCTCGAGGTCCGCGTCCGTCGTGCCCCGGCCCTTGCGCTCCTTCGCTCGGTCCAGCGCCTCCTCGAAGGGCTCCGCAGGGACCCCCATGACGATGCGCGCGAACATCTGGATGAAGCGCCGGTAGGAGTCGAAGGCGAACCGATCGCTGCGCGCCTGCCGCGCGAGCCCGTACACCGAGCGGTCGTTGAGCCCGAGGTTCAGGACCGTGTCCATCATGCCCGGCATCGAGTAGCGGGCCCCGGAGCGGACCGACACGAGCAGCGGGTTCTCCAGGTCGCCGAGCCGCCGCTTCATGCGGCCCTCCACCCGGCGCAGGGCCTCATCGACCTGGCGGTCCATCTCCGGGGGCGCCGAGCCCGTCCGAAGGTACTCGAGGCAGGCCTCGGTCGTGATCGTGAACCCGGAAGGGACGGGGAGGCCCATCCGGGTCATCTCGGCCAGGTTCGCCCCCTTCCCCCCGAGGAGGCCCTTCATCTTCATCGTCCCCTGGTGGAAGTCGTAGACCCACTTCGTGCCCTGCGCCATCGAGTCCTCCCGTGCCGGTCCTCGGGACACTCTAGGGGCTGGGATAGGTGCTCGCGAGGCCGTTCGACCTCCCGAGCGGGCGGGGGGAGCCCCGGGGGACGGGGCTCCGGACTAGTCGGCGCCCAGGAAGTAGTTGGCGATGAACCACAGGATCACGATCGTGATGACGAGGATGAACCCGTACTTCACGATCGCGAAGCCCGTCAGACCGCCGTCCCCGGCAGGCTCATGCGTGTGCCCCGTGTCGTGGTGCTCGTGGTGCGTCATGCGTCCCCTCCTTCTTGGTTGCTCCGGTCAGCCTTCCCGGCCGGCGCGGCCGGCAAACCGCTCGTCGCGGGGACCCACCCCTTCGTCAGGACGAGCCAGAAGGCCAGCCCGGCGTACGGACCGTAGCGACGGAAGCGCCGCGCGATCGTGACGTCCGCGTACGGCTTCGCCCGGCCGTGCAACCTCGCGTACGTCGGTCGCGTCCACGAATCGAGGATCAGCCGCGAGTGCCGCCCCACCACGTGCATCACGTGGGCCGCGGCGTAGGGGCCGATGCCGGGAAGGCCCAGCAAGATCGCCTCGACCTCGTCGTCGTCCAGCCCGCTCTCCGGCAGGACCGATCCGAGATCCACGTCCCCGTCGAGCACGAGCCGCGCGAGCCGGGTGAAGTGCGGCGCCCGGTACCCGGCCCGGACCCGTTCGCGGTAGAAGGCCTCGGGCATCGACGCGATGGCGCTCGGCGTCGGGAAGGCTCGGCCCCGCCAGGTCCCCTCGGGAGCCCTCGGCGCCGGGGCCCCGAGCTCGGCCACGAGGGCCCGGACCATCCTGGTGGTGAGTGCCCAGGAGCAGTTCGTGGTGCAGAGCGTCTTCACGACGTCCTCGAACACCGTTGCGCTCCGGACCATGCGCCCCGCTCCCTCCGTGACCCAGGCCAGCTCGGGATCGACGGCCGCGAGCGCGTAGAAGCCGGAGAGGTCGCGGTCGAGCGCAAGGATGCGACGACAACAAGCGAGGATCTCCTCCCGGACGCGGGCGCCCACCGGCGGCCCGGGGACCTCGATCGTCGCGTGGCCGCCTCCGTCCATGCCGATCCGGACGGTCCGGGGACGCGCCCCCCGAAGCGGGATCGTGACGGTCGCGGAGCGATCGTCTGGGTCCAGCTCCATGGGCGGAAGGTCGGCGACCCCGTGCGAGGTGAGCGTCCGCCACAGGTCCACCGGCTCACCGCCCGGCCCCAGGAGCGGCAGCGAGAGCTTCACGGGCCGGGAGCCAACCACACCCGGCCGGTGTCGCGCTCGAACCTCAGACCGTCCGGTGCCTCGCGAACCAGCGGAGCGCCAGCCCGGCCACGCCGAGCAGGAGGGCGATCCCCAGGAGGAGGAGCAGGTTCGCGCCGGTGAAGGCGAGCGCGCCCCGCTCTCCGCCCTCGTCGCCGACCCCCGACCGCTCCACGACCTCGCCGAGGACCAGGTCGCCGTCGTTGCCGCCGCGCTCGATCACCTCGCCGAGCACGACCCCGTTCGTGAAGGTGCAGACGACGTGCTCACCCGCCGCGACGCGGATCGTGGCGGTCAGGGCCTCGAGGTCGAC
>DATLFR010000054.1 GCA_035540895.1 Actinomycetota bacterium
GGCCGGTCCGAGAAGGCGACGGAGAGGATCGTGCCCGCGCGAACGACGGAGACGCCATCCGCTCCCGCCGATCCGATGCCGTCCGCCAGGGCCCCGTTTACCAGGCCGGCACGTACGCGGCGCATCCGCACGCGATGGCGGCGGGAGTGGCCGCGCTCGAGCACCTCGACGCGTCGGCCTACGAGAGGCTCGAGGAGACGGCGCGGGCCCTGGCGGACGGCATCGGATCGGCGGGAGCGGATGGCGTCTCCGTCGTTCGCGCGGGCACGATCCTCTCCGTCGCCTTCTCGGACCGGCCCCCGCGCTCGTTCTCCGAGGCCGAGGCGACGGACCGGACCCGCTTCTCCGGGTTCCATCGGGCGATGCGGGACCGGGGGATCCTCCTTCCCCCGTCCCCCTTCGAGGCCTGGTTCCCCTCGCTCGCCCACACCGACGAGGACATCGCACGCACGGTGGACGCGGCCCGCGCTGCCCTGGCCGAGTCGGCTACAGGCTGAGCCCGGCCGCGGCGGCCCGGGTCCGGACCCAGCCCGCCGGATCGGACCCGGTCACCAGTCGCCGGAGCTCCGACGCCCGCACCTCGCGATCTCCCGGGTCCTCCTCGATCGTCCTGCGCATGGCGTCCGCGGTCCCGGACACGTCGAAGGGGTTCACGTCCCACGTGTGCTCTCCGAGCTCCTCGAACGCCCCCGCGTTGCGCGAGAGGATGATCCCGCCGTGGCGTTCGTTGAGCAGCGCGCCCTCCTTCGCGACCAGGTTGAGGCCGTCGAAGACAGGGTTCACGAGCAGCGCGTCGTAGGTCCGCAGCCCGGCCAGCGAGCGCGAGAAGTCGTCGGCGAAGTACCAACCGAGAGGGCCCTCGTCGCCGGGCGCGTGGGCGCCGAACCTCTCGTTTATGCGGCTCACCACCTCCGTGCAGCGCGTGAAGTAGCGCCTGTACCGCTCTACCTTCAGCCGGGACGGGTACTGCATGGCGCAGAACCACACCCGCGAGGCGAGAGAGGGGTCCGACTCGAGGAGCGACTCGAAGGCCAGGAAGCCTCGGAGAGGGTTCTTCGAGAGGTCGATCCGGTCCACCCGGACGAGCATGAACCGGTCCTGACGCTGCTCCTCCAGCCGCTGGACCCAGCCGTCCACCTTCTCGGAGGCCGCCTGATCGGTCAGGCGCTGGACATCCAGCGGGACGGGGGCCACGCACACGGTGACCGTGCGGTCCCCGATCCGCACGGAGTCCCCCTCGATCCGAACATCCGGGCAGAAGCGTCGACAGCAGGCGAGGAAGTTGTCCGCCCATCGACGGGCGTGGAAGCCGATCGAGTCGTAGGCGAGCATCGAGTGGACGATCTCGGTTCGCAGGGACCGCGGGAAGATCGAGAGGTAGTCGGGGGCGCACCAAGGCGTGTGGTGGAAGTACAGGAGGGGGGCGGAGTCATAGCCGAGCCGTCGAAGCTCCTCCCCCACGGTGATCAGGTGGTAGTCCTCGACGAGGACGGCGGAAGGAGCGTCGCATCCGGCGACCGCCTCGGCGTAGATCCGGTTGACGGTGCGGTAGGCGTCCCACGCTCGTCCGAGCGCGTCGTCGAAGACCGGCTCGAGCGGGACGTCGAACAGGTAGTGGAAGGCGAACCACAGGTACTCGTTCGAGACCACGTCGTAATGCAGGGCGTGCTCGCGCTCCGGGATGTCGAGCAGGCGCAGCCTGATCCCGTCCTCCTCCCGGCCCTCCGGATGATCCTTGGCCAGGGCCCGCTCGTCGGGGGACATGGCGGCCGCGATCCACGTCCCGCCGTGGCCCTGCATGGCGAGCCCGACCGCGTTGATCAGGCCGCCACCGCCGCGTTGACCCGTGTAGCCGTCCGGCCCTCGCCGGTAGACGTACGGCCCCCGGTGGGAGCAGGCGACGAGTTCAGCCACCGTTCACGGAGGCGAAGAGCTCGAGCCAGTCGCCGAGCTCCCGCGTCGTCAGATAGCGGCTGCGGATCAGCTCGCGGGCCTGACTCCCCATCCGGGCGCTGCGCTCCGGGTCCGCGAGCAGCTCGAGCGTGCGCTGCGCGCAGGCCTCGACGGAGTCGACCAGGTAGCCGGTCTCCCCGTCCACGATCTGCAGCTTTATCCCTCCCGCACGGCCGCCGATCACGGGCTTCCCCTTCCAGGCCGCCTCGGCCACGGTCAGCCCGAACCCCTCCTTCAGGGACTTCTGGATGACCACCTGCGCCGCTCGCTGGAAGCAGTTGACCGAGGTGTTCCCTACCTCCTGGAGGTTGGACAGCACGGCGACATCGGGGTCTTTCTCTCGATACGTCATGACGTCCTCGTAGATCTTCAACCCCTCGGGGTCGTCGTGGGCGAGTGAGCCCGCCAGGATGAGCTGGACGTCGGGTACCTGCTCCTTCACCAGCTGGTAGGCGGCGATGACGCCGAACGGGTCCTTCCATGGGTCGAAGCGGGAGACCTGGGCGATCAGTGGCCGCTGCATATCGATGCCGTACTGGGTGCAGATGTCGTGGACCGTGACGTCCGCCAGGTCCGCGTTCTTCGGGGACATCGGATCGATCGACGGCGGCGAGACGACGACCCGCTCGACCGGGACCTCCGGCTGCACGAACTCGTCCGCCGTGAAGACGACCGCGTCGTAGACGTCCAGGTGGCGCGCGACGAACGACCAGACCTCCGGGTTGGGGTCGGACGAGTCGATGTGGCAGCGCCACACCCAGCGGCGGCCGACCCGCGAGCGGTCGTCCCCGAGCAGCTTCGGGATCGCGAGCGGCTGGGGGTCGTGCACGACGACGACGTCGTACCCCTCCGGCAGGGAGTCGAGGTTGGAGCGCACGACCGCCGTGTAGTGCTCCTCCATCTCCGCGGTCCACTCGAGCTCCCGCTCCCCCTGGATCGCGTTGTGGATCGACTTCGTGATGCCGAAGAAGCGCTCGTCGCCGTCGATCACCGCCCAGCGAGCCTCGATCCCGAGATCGCGCAGCAGAGGGATGTGGGCGAGCAGGACCTCGGCGACCCCGCCCCCGTAGGCGGTCGAGTTGATGTGCAGCACCGAGTGTCCGGACATCCCCCACGCGTGCCGTTGCAGGGCGTTGACGACCTCGTTGCCGACGACGCCCCGGTAGTCGTCTATGGACCGGTGCCGGACGGGTACGACCCTCATGGATCTGACGCTAACCCGGCGGCCGGCGAGCGTGTCGGAGCTACAGCTTCCGGAAGAGCTCGAGCTTGCGTAGGGCTTCCTGCCGGCGACCCTCGAGCTCCTCCTCAGAGGTCTCGAGGACCGTCCGGACCGTCCGCACGAGAGCCGTGGGGTGGAAGGGTTTCGTCACGTAGTCCGCCGCCCCCGCGGCGAGGGCACGGTACTGGTCCTCCTCCTGCACCTTCGCCGTCAGCATCACGACCGGGATGCGGCGCAGGACGTCGTCGGATTTGAGGTCGCTCAGGGTCTCCCACCCGTCCTTCACCGGCATCATCACGTCGAGGAGGACCAGGTCGGGCTGTTCGGCACGGGCGGTCCGGACGGCCTCGGCCCCGTTCGGGGCCTCGACCACCTCGAACCCCTCGAACTCGAGGTTCACCCGGCAGAGCATCAGGACGTCCTCTTCGTCGTCCGCGATCAGGATCTTCGGACCGCCTGCCATGCTTCGCTCACTCCTGCCCGCTTCTACGCTCCTCCCAGCGTCGCACACGACGCCACGACCTGAGCGGGCGGTGGCGCCCCTCGCCCCGTTCTGGTTCCATGGGGGCCAGCCGATGAGCAGATCGCACACCTTCTCGGAGCGAATGCCCATCCCGGGTGCCTGAACGACCACCGACCGACCCGGGAGGAACCGACCATGTCTGAGATCCAGAGCCTGCGCTGCCGTGAGTGCGCGCGGACCTACGAGGTGGCACCGATCCACGTGTGCGAGTTCTGCTTCGGCCCCCTCGAGGCCGATTACGACTACGAAGCGATCGCCGCGGTGGTCTCGCGGGAGTCGATCGCGTCCGGACCCGACTCCATCTGGCGCTACGGGGCGCTGCTGCCGGTCTCGGACGCGACGCCTCGCGTCGACCTGGGCGCGGGGTACACCCCGCTCGTTCGCGCCCCCCGCCTGGGAGCCGAGCTCGGCATCGACGACCTGTGGCTGAAGAACGACACGCTCAACCCGACGAACTCTTTCAAGGATCGCGTGGTGTCCGTGGCGCTCACGAAGGCGCAGGAGCTGGGCCTGAAGGTGGCGGCCTGCGCGTCGACCGGCAACCTCGCCCACGCGGTGGCTGCGCATGCCGCGCGGGCGGGGATGGCCGCCTGCGTCTTCATCCCGGCCGACCTCGAACAGGGGAAGGTGGTCTCGACCGCGGTCTACGGGGCCAGCGTGGTCGCCGTGAAGGGCAACTACGACGACGTGAACCGACTGTGCGCGGAGATCGCGGGCCAGTACCCGTGGGCGTTCGTGAACGTCAACGTCCGCCCGTTCTACTCGGAGGGGTCGAAGACGCTGGCCTTTGAGACCGTCGAGCAGCTCGGGTGGGCCTACCCCGACCACATCGTCATCCCGATCGCGTCGGGGAGCCAGCTCGTCAAGGTGCGCAAGGGACTGCAGGAGCTGCACAAGGTGGGCCTCATGCCCGCCGAGCCCCATACGGCGATACACGGGGCGCAGGCCGAGGGGTGCTCGCCGGTGGCGACGGCCTACAAGGCCGGGGTGGAGCATGTCCGGCCCGTGAAGCCGGACACGATCGCTAAGTCCCTCGCCATCGGGAACCCGGCCGACGGCGGGTACGCGGTCCAGGCCGCCCGGGAGACCGGTGGACGCATAGACGACGTGACCGACGAGGAGATCGTCGACGCCATCTCCCTACTGGCGCGCACGGAGGGCATCTTCACCGAGACGGCCGGGGGCGTGACCGTGGGCGTGCTCCGCAAGCTCGCGGCCGCCGGGGCCTTCTCGAGGGGCGAGCGGGTGGTCGCGTTCATCACCGGCCACGGTCTGAAGACCCTCGAGGCCGTCGCCGGCCGGGCCCAACCCGCGGCGGTGATCCCGCCCAGGTTGGAGGAGTTCGAGCACCAGGTCTCCCTCGGCACCGTGCCGGGGGCTGCGGCCGCGTCGTGAGGAGACGGAAGATGAGCGTGAAGGTGAGGATCCCCACCCCCCTGCGCAAGCTGACGCAGGACACCGCCGAGGTGACGGCGGAGGGCGGCACGATATCGGAGCTGATCGATTCGCTCGAGTCGCAGTTCCCCGGTTTCAAGGAGAGGCTCTGCGACACGGACGGCACCCTCCGCCGGTTCGTGAACGTCTACGTCGGCGAGGAGGACATCAGGTTCCTCAACGGGATGGACACGCAGGTGCCGGCCGACGAGGTCGTCTCGATCATCCCGGCCGTGGCCGGCGGGTAGCACCGACGGGCCACCGGCCGTTCGAGCCAAAGCAAAAGGGGCCGGGAGACCGGCCCCTCTTGCTTCTCTCCCCCGAGAAACCTAGATGAACAGCTGGATGTCGCTCTCGCTCATCCGCTGGATCGCCGTGGCTGCGCCGACCGTCTCCTCCAGACCGTCGATCAGGTCGGTGCGCTGCAGACCCATGAGGTCGAGCGTCATCTGGCACGGCCACAGCTTCACGCCGAGCTGCTGAGCGACCTCGAGCAGCTCCGTGGGCGAGGCGACCTTGTACTCGCTGGCGAGCTGCTTCATCATCAGGCCGCCAGCGCCGCCCATGCTGAGCTTCGAGAGCTTCAGGTGGTCGGTCCCCCCGCGGTTCATGACCGAGAGCATCTTCTGCTTCCAGTTGCGACCGGTGATGCGCTTCTCGTTGCGCTGCAGGATCCGCAAACCCCAGAAGGTGAAGAAGACGGCTACGTCGACCCCGGAGGCGGCGGCCGTCGTGGCCAGGATGAGCGTGGGCCATGCCTTATCGAGATCGCCCGACCAGGCGATGATCGTCATCTTCTTCTGGTCTTCGCCGTTCAGCTCGCCCATGGTTGTTCCTCCACCTCAGGGGAAAGATACTCTAGTTGGTAAGTAGGATTCTGTCCAGTTGACAATCCTACCTCGCGAGCGGTATTCAAACCCATGCGCTTCTCGCAGAAGACCGAGTACGCTCTTCGTGCCCTGCTGGAGCTGGGCGCGGCCCCCGTCTCCGGTCCGATCTCCGCGCGCGAGATCGCGCGGTCGCAGCGGATCCCGGTCCGGTTCCTCGAGCAGGTGCTGGCCGAGCTGCGCCGTGGGGGGCTGATCACGAGCCAGCGGGGGGCGTCCGGCGGGGCGGTCCTGGCCCGCGACCCGGAGACGATCACCGTGGGTGAGGTGATCGACCTGCTCGAGGGTCCCGTGGTCGGGCAGGCCTGCCTCGATCCGTTCGCCGACCAGGGCAGGGCGGTGGCTCACTCGGCCGTCCAGGAGCTCTGGCTCGACCTCCAGATCACCATCCGCGAACGCCTGGCCGGCGTCACGATCGCCGATCTCGTCCGCCGCCAAGCGGAGCTCGACCGCTCCTCCTACCTCGCGTTCCAGATCTGACGGCCATGGCGGAGCCGTCGATCGACCGGGTGCAGGTCCCCCGTCCCCCCAGGGGGGAGGGCCAGTGGGCCTTCGGGTACCGGGAACCGCTCAACGCCGCTGAGCAGACGAAGAAGGATCAGGACTCCCTCGACGTGTACGAGCGGATCCTCCACTACGCGGCGACGGGGGAGCCGATCTTCGTGGCGGACCTGCGGTCCCGGTTCCGGTCGTACGGGATCTACACGCAGCGTCCCGAGTCGGACGGGTTCCTCATGATGCGCATCCGGATCCCCGGGGGGGTCCTCACGTCGGAGCAGCTGCGCACGATCGGGGAGCTCTCCCGAGACATCGGCCGCGACGTAGCCGACGTCACCGACCGGCAGAACGTGCAGCTGCACTGGGTGAGGATCGCGGACGTCCCCCGCATCTGGGAGCGCCTGGAGGCGGTGGGGCTGAACACGCTGGAGGCCTGCGGGGACGTGCCGCGCAACATCCTGGGATGCGCGCTGGCGGGCGTCGACGCCGACGAGGTCCTGGACGCGACGCCGCTGGTCTACGCGGTCAACGAGCGGCTGACCGGGACGAAGGAGTTCTCCAACCTCCCGCGCAAATACAAGATGTCCATCACCGGCTGCCGGCACCAGTGCGCGGTCCACGAGGCCAACGACGTGGGCCTCGTCGCCCACCAGCTCGACGACGGGCGCGTCGGCTTCGACGTCTGGGTGGGCGGGGGGCTCTCCTCGACTCCCCACTTCGCGCAGCGCCTCGGTGTCTTCGTCCCCCCGGAAGAGGTGGTCGAGGTTTGCGTGGCGATCACCGCGATCTTCCGCGACTACGGGTACCGCCGCTCCCGCAACAGGGCCAGGCTGAAGTTCCTCGTCGCCGACTGGGGCGCAGCCACCTTCCGCGAGGTCCTGGAGGCGTACCTGGGCCGGGGGCTGGTCGACGGTCCGGAGGCGAAGCCGTCCGACGAGACGCATCGCGACCACACCGGCGTCGGACGTCAGCACGACGGCCTCAACTACCTCGGCTTCGCCATGCGTACCGGGCGGACGTCCGGATCGGACCTGGTGGCTCTCGCCGACCTGGCCGACCGGGTCGGGAAGGGTCGGCTGCGCCTGACGGCCCAGCAGAAGGTGGTCCTGCTCGACGTGCCGGACGACCGACTGGCCGAGACGATGGACTCCCTCGAGTCCCTCGGCTACCCCGTCTTCGCGTCTCCCTTCCGGACCGGGGCCATGGCCTGCACCGGGATCGAGTTCTGCAAGCTGGCGATCGTCGAGACGAAGCACCGGGCGACCCAGATCACCGAGGAGCTCGAGCGGCGGCTCCCGGGGTTCGACGAGCCGCTGCGCATCAACGTGAACGGATGTCCGAACTCGTGCGCCCGATACCAGCTCGCCGATATCGGGTTCATGGGCGTCCTCGTCAGCGAGAGGACGAACGGGGACGGGTCCTCGACGAAGCTCGAGGGGTTCAACGTCCACGTGGGCGGACACCTGGGAGCCCAGCGGCGGTTCGGCCGGAAGGTCCGGGGGGTGAGGCTGCGGGCGGACGAGCTGGTCTCGTTCGCGGAGAGGCTGATCGGCATCTACCTCGACGAGCGGCGGGGGCAGAGGTCGTTCGGCGAGTGGATCGTCACCCACACCGACCAGCAGATCGACGCGATCGCGAAGCGGGCGGCCAAGGGTCTCGAGAGGGTGGGGCCGCCGCCCGTCGCCGCCGACGAGATCAGACCGGAGGACGACTGATGATCAGCCTGCACGAGGTCGACGAGCTCAACTCCCGGCTGGGCGACGCCCACCCGGCGGACGTCCTGAAGTGGGCGTTCACCTCCATCCCGGACCTCGCCATCGCGGTCAGCTTCCAGGTCGGCGGCCTCGTCAACGTCCACATGGCCCGGCAGGTGATCGACCGGCCGGTGCCGGTCCTGTTCATCCAGACCGGTTTCCACTTCCCGGAGACGATCGGGTTCAGGGACCGCATCGTGTCCGACTGGGGCCTCGAGCTCATCGAGACCCGTCCGACGCTGGGACCCGAGCGTCAGGCGGCCGAGGTCCACCCGCGCCTGTACGAGGTCGACCCGGACCGGTGCTGCGAGCTGAACAAGGTCCGTCCCCTGCAGGAGGTGCTCGACGGCCTCGGGGGGTGGGTGACCGGGCTGCGTCGGGACCAGGGGGCCACCCGGCGGGAGACGAAGGTCGTGGACGTCCAGACGCTGCACTCCGGCCGGGAGATCTGGAAGGTGAACCCGCTCGCCACCTGGACGGCGTCGGAGGTGTGGCGGTACGCCGAGGAGCACGACATCCCGACCCATCCGCTCTACGACCGGGGCTACCTGTCGATCGGCTGCGCCCCCTGCACACGCCCGGTTCGCGAGGGCGAGGACGCGCGCGCCGGACGCTGGGCCGGGCGCGAGAAGACCGAGTGCGGCATCCACGGCCTCGGCCGGACGGGTTGAGACCGAGGAGGAGACCGATGTCAGACCATCTGATCGCACCCTACGGAGGCGTGCTCGTCGACCTGGTGACCGAACCCGAGAGGGCCCGGGAGCTCCAGAAGCAGTCGCGGGACTGGCCCTCGTGGGACCTGACGCCCCGGCAGCTGTGCGATCTGGAGCTGCTCCTGTCGGGCGGGTTCTCTCCGTTGCGCGGGTTCATGGGTCGCGCTGACCACGACGGCGTCGTCTCCGATATGCGCCTGGCCGACGGTACCGTCTGGCCGATCCCCATCACCCTCGACGTGACGGAGGAGGTGGCAGGCGGGCTGGCCGAAGGGGCGACCCTGGCCCTCCGAGACCCGGAGGGACTCATGCTCGCCGCGCTCACGGTCACCGACGTCTGGACACCGGACCGCGAGCGTGAGGCGGAGGCCGTCTACGGGACGGTGAACACGGAGCACCCGGGGGTCGCCCACCTCCTTCAGAGGAGCAACCGCGTCTACGTGGGGGGGACGGTGGAGGGGGTCCAGCCCCCGGTCCACTACGACTTCAAGGCGCTCCGTCTGACCCCGGCCGACCTGCGCCGGGAGTTCGGTCGACTCGGCTGGCGCCGGGTGGTCGCCTTCCAGACGCGCAACCCGATGCACCGCGCGCACGTCGAGCTGACGCACCGGGCGGCCGTGCAGGCCGGGGCGAACCTGCTGATCCACCCGGTCGTAGGGATGACGAAGCCGGGTGACGTCGACCACTACACGCGGGTGCGCTGCTACCAGGCCGTCGCCGCCCACTACCCGGCCAACACCGCGATGCTGTCGCTGCTCCCGTTGGCGATGAGGATGGCCGGCCCTCGCGAGGCGGTCTGGCACGCGATCATCCGGCGCAACCACGGGTGCACCCACTTCATCGTGGGCCGCGACCACGCCGGGCCGGGAAGAGCTTCGGACGGCACCCCCTTCTACGGGCCCTACGACGCGCAGGAGCTGCTCGCCTCGCTGCAGGACGAGGTGGGGGTGGAGATGGTCCCGTTCCAGGCCCTGGTCTACGTGGAGGACTCGGACGCATACATGCCGAGCGACGAGGTGCCGGAGGGCGCCCGCGTCCTGGACATCTCCGGCACCGAGCTCCGAGACCGGCTCGCCCACGGCCGCGAGATCCCCAGCTGGTTCACCTATCCCGAGGTGGCCGAGGAGCTGCGCCGGACGCATCCCCCGCGGGCCAGGCAGGGGTTCACCGTCTTCTTCACCGGGCTCTCCGGGTCCGGCAAGTCGACCATCGCCAACGCGCTGCTGGTGAAGCTCCTCGAGATCGGGGGACGGCCGGTGACACTGCTCGACGGGGACCTGGTCCGCAAGCACCTCTCCTCGGAGCTGGGGTTCTCGAAGGAGCACCGCGACATCAACATCCGCCGTATCGGCTACGTCGCATCGGAGATCACCCGCAACGGCGGGATAGCGCTCTGCGCTCCCATCGCCCCCTACGACGCCGTCCGGAAGGAGGTGCGGGAGATGGTCGCGCCGGGCGGAGGGTTCGTGCTCGTGCACGTCGCGACCCCGCTCGAGGTCTGCGAGCAGCGGGACCGCAAGGGTCTGTACGCGAAGGCCAGGGCGGGGATCGTGAAGGAGTTCACCGGGATCAGCGACCCCTACGAGGAGCCGGCCGACGCGGAGGTCGTCATCGACACCTCCGACCTGACGCCCGAGGAGGCGGCCAACCAGATCGTCCTGCACCTCGAGCGCGAGGGCTACATCGGCGCGGACGTCTGACCCAGCCGCGCGGCCGCCCGGTCCAGGAGGCGCCCGACGGGGCGGGCCAGGACGACCACGAGGGGGACGGTCCCCAGGAGCGCGCGCCCCACGTCCCAACCGAGCGAGGAGATCGCGTAGAACGCGATGTAGCGCCGGACCGTCTCGGCGGCTCCGAGGCCCGGCTCGAACGCGGCGGCCGTGCCCGAGGCCAGGAACGGCCAGAACCAGAGCGTCATGAGGCCCCCGAACACCACGCAGGCGACCGCGGCGTACGCGCCCAGGGTCAAGGTGGCCAGGCGGCCGCCGGTCGCGCGGCGCGCGAGCCCGGCTCCTGCCCCCACCCAGCCCGCCGCGAACATCTGAAAGGGCATCCACGGTCCGACCCCGGCGGTCAGGACGGCCGAGACCACGATCGTGAGGGAGCCGAGCAGGAACCCGAACCTCGACCCGAGCGACCACCCGGCCAGGATGGGGAGGACGAGGGCGAAGCCTTCCCCCGACGGACCCTTCGGCAGCCGCATGAACGCGCTGACCGCGACGAGGGCGCCCAGGAGCGCGACGAGACGGGCGTCGGTCCGGTGGCGCCGGGCCTCCTGTAGCGCCACGACCCCGATCAGCGGGAGCGCGAGCGCGACGAGCACGGGGGCGTCCGTGGTGTGGGCCCGCCCCTCGGCCGTGGTCCGTCCCGCGCCGATGAACAGCGGCCACAGGAACGCGCACAGGCCGGCGGCGTTGATCGCCACGAGCGCCCACGGAGCCCGCGCCTCTCCGGGGAGACGGACCGGGCGGTGCGTCTCGGATCGGTCCAGGGTCCTCATGGCACCCCCACCCCGGCCACCACGTCCCGCGGCACCAGGAACCGTGGGTCCCCCATCACCTTCGACGTCTGGGTCGAGAAGAGCAGTGACTCGCCCAGCACCTCCGCGGTGGGTCCGTCCGCGACCACCTCGCCCGCGGCCAGCATCACGACCCGGTCGGACAGCCTCGCGACCAGCTCGACGTCGTGGGTCACGACCGCGACCGCCCGGCCCGAGGCGGCCTGCTCCCGCAGGACCGTGGTGAGCATCCGCTTCCCCCCCTCGTCCAAGCCGCGCGTCGGCTCGTCGAGGAGCAGGACGTCGACGTCGCGCGCGAGAGCGGTGGCGAGCGCGACACGCAGGCGCTGTCCGGCCGAGAGCGTCCATGGATGTCGGGAGCCGAGCCCCGAGAGCCCGAGGCGGTCGAGCCAGGCCGGGTCGGGTACCTCGTCGGCCACCCTCTCGCGGTACAGGAGGGCGTCGGCTCGCTGTGGGACGTAGCCGACCCGCTCCGGGTCGACCCGGACCCGTCCTCCGGCGGGCTTCACCAACCGGGCCAACGCGCGCAGGAGGGTCGTCTTCCCCGAGCCGTTGCGGCCGACGATCGCGGTCACCTCACCGCGTCGCAGCTCGAGATCGACCCCGGACAGCACCTCGCGCCTCCCGAGCGTCACGCGCAGCCGGTCGGCGCGCAGGGCGGGCTCGCCGCCCGGCACCCGGACGGCGGCCGGGGGGGCGACGTCGAGTGCCCGCGCGAACGACCGGCCCTCGCGCACCGTGAGCGGCAGCGGACGCCAGCCGAGCGTCCGTCCGAGCTCGCAGACCGCCGGCACATGCGGCAGTACGCCGAACGCCTCCCGGGTGGATGCGACGAGGGGAGCGACTCCCGGACCCCCCAGGTGGAAGACGCGGTCCGCGAAGGCCCCAACCCGTTCGAGCCGGTGCTCCGAGCAGACGATCGTGAGCCCGAGGTCGTCGCGCAGCCGCACGAGCGAGGAGAAGACGTCCTCGGCGGACTGGGGGTCTAGCGAGGAGGTCGGTTCGTCGAGGATCAGCACCCGGGGCTGCGCGGCCAGGACGGCGGCGATCGCGACCCGCTGACGCTCGCCGCCGGAGAGGGTGTCCAGGCGCCGGTCGCGCAGATGTCCGATCGCGAGCGCGTCGAGGACCTCCTCCACCCGCTTGCGCAGGCGCGACGGCGGCACACCCAGGTTCTCCGCTGCGAAGGCCACCTCGGGGAGCACCCGGTCCGCGGTGGCGTGGCTCTCGGGGTCCTGCGGCACGAAGCCGGCGACGGACGCGGTCGCGTAGGGGGGCGCGGCCGTGACGTCGGACCCGGCCAGCACCACCCGTCCGGACAGGGTCCCACCGGAGTGGTGGGGCACCAGGCGAACCGGGACGCGCAGCAGGGTCGACTTCCCGCTCCCCGTCTCCCCCGCCACGAGCAGGAACTCGCCTTCCCCGACCTGCAGGTCGATGGCGTCCAGCGCGGGGAGAGCGGAGGTGGGGTACGTGAACGTGACGTCGCGGAGCTCGATCACCGGCGCAACACCTCCACCACCGCCGGCGCGGCGAACCCGAGCACGGGGAGCACGGCCGGCACCCACAGCTCGGGCGGCTGAAGGACCGGGTACGCGGTCCACGAGGCCTCCGGGAGCCGGGCGGAGAGCGCAGCACCGGCCGCCATCAGCGCCACGCACGCATCGACCAGGCCCGGCCTGCGCGAGGCCATCCGGGTCACGAGCGAAGCCCGCGACACGGCTCGCAGGTACACCACGACGCCCGCCAGCCCCGCCCCCACCAGCAGGGTGGCCGCCCGGGGGGCGCCCGCGGTCCAGACGGCGACCCCCGCCACCATGGCGGCCGCTCCGGCGGCCGCCGGGAGCGGCGTGGGAGCCGGTCCGGACGCGGCGCCGTAGCCTCGGGCGTCCATCGACTCGGCGAGCATGAAGGACCGCTCCAACGTCCGGCCGAGGATCGGCACGGCCAGGGAAGGGGCGAGCGTTCGCAGGCCGCGCTGTCCGCGCATCCTCTGCGCGTCCCGGACATCGCGCGCGGTGGCCAGCAGGCCGGGGACGAACGAGGCCGCGATCCCCACCACCAACCCGACCTCGCGCAGGACGGGAGGGACCGACCGCAGGAGCGCGGAGAGATCCACCCGCGCGTTGAACACGCCGAACGCGGCCAGGACGACCATGAGCCGCAGCCCCTCGGCCCCCGCCTCGGCCAGCACCTCGGCCGTCAGCGGCCCTCCGAGCCGCAGCCCGGCGACGCGCAGCTGGGGCAGCGTGAGGAGCACCGTGCGGCCCGGGTTGGGGAGCAAGCCGGTGAACGCGAGGCGCAGGACGAGCAGGACGGCACCGGCGACGAGGAAGGTCCGGACGGCCCTGCCGACGGGGGAGGCGTCCGGGGGGGAGGCGAGGTGCACGAGCAGGACCGTGGCCAGCGCCACCCCCGAGTGCCAGGGGTTCGACGCCGCGGCGAAGAGCTCGTTCGACCCGAGCTGCAGGGCGTACACGCAGACCCCCAGGAGCCAGGCGAACCAGCCCAGCGGGTGCAGGGGGCGGGTCACGTCCGACCCCCGGCGGTCACCCGACCATCCTCCTGCGCCGCCACACGAGGGCGCTCCCGGCCAGGGCGAGAAGGGAGGCCAGGGCCGCGGCGGCCACCGGACCCGACCCGCGACCCTGCTCTGGCCTCGCCGCGCGCGGCGTCACGTCCTCCGCCGACGGCGCGGACGAGCAGAGCGTCTCGGCGGTGACCTCGTCGCCGGGCGGCGGTCCGCCGTCGCGGCCCCACACCCAGGCGTCGGCCGATCCCGCTCGCACGGTCCGGTCGGTGGAGCCGACCTGGGAGAAGGCCCAGCTCGCGTCCTCCGCGTCGCGCGTCCAGTACCCCCAGAACGTGTCGCGCTCGCAGTCCGTGCACCGGTCGGTGCCGCACCCGGTCCCGTCTATGGAGCAGACGAAGACGTCGGGTCCGAACGGTTGCACCTCCAGCGGGAGCCCGGAGGAGGTGAGCACCTCGTACCCGGTGGATCCCTCCTCGATTTCTGGGCAGAGGGTGTGCTCGTCGGTCCCGCGGACCATCAGACCCACCCGTAGCCGCCCCGGTCCGGGGGTCTGCGCCTGGGCGGTGGTCGGACCGTCCCCCTGGGCGGCGCGCACCGAGGTCCGCGTACGAGGCGTCGCCTTGTCGGCGTCGTCCGCGCTTCCGCCCGTCCCGCCGGTCCGAGGGACGGGGCGCACCGGGTACGTCTTGAGCGCCAACCCCACGACGGCCTGCGCGGTCGCGTAGTCGTTGGGGCGCTGCTCCGGCTGCGTGTACCTGATGCCGCCGGACGGCATCTGCAGGGAGAGGAGCGCGTCGATGCCGCTGCGTCCGCCCTTGCGCCATCCGGTCGGGTCCTCGCCGAGGCTCGAGAGGGCCGAGAGGGCAAGCGAGGTCGAGTTGGCGTTCGTCCGTCCGTCCGCGTTGACGCCCCAGCCGCCGTCCTCGCGCTGGGAGCCGGCGAGGTAGGAGCGGGCCTGCACGAGCGCCTCGTCTCCTCGCGTCGACCCGGCCGCCAGGAGCGCGGACACCACCATCGCGGTCGAGTCGACCTCGGCTCCCTGGGCGCACGCCGGAGAGTGCGACCACCCACCGCCCGGACATCGGGTCGCGCTCATGTAGGTGAGGGTCCGGTCCCCCACGGGCTCTCCGCCGGCCAGCAACCCGAGCACGGCCAGCGCGTTCGCGTACGTGCTCCCCGTGTCGTAGCTGCCGGTCGCCGGGTCGTGATAGGACCGCAGCAGCGCTACGTAGTCGACCCCCCCGAACGCCCGCGGGTCGGCTCCCGCGGCCACCAGCCCGGACACGATCCTCCCCGCGTGCCCGGCGCGCTTCACCGCCTCTCGGCCCCGAACCCGGATGTGACCCAACGCGCGCGCCACCGCGTCGGGGTTGGCGTCCGCCGCGACGAGGGAGACCACGTACTCCGCGGTCATATCGGCCGGCTGGTCGGCAGAGACGAACGCGCCCGACGGTTGCTGGCGGGAGACGAGGTACGAGGCCGCAGACGCCACGGCGTCCCCGCGTGCGTCGGCACGCGCGGGGGCCGCGCTCGAGAGGAGCGCGAGGACGATCGCTGCGACGAGGGGGCCGCGCATCGGCGTCAGCAGACGCCGACCCAGCAGTTGAGCGTCGTGTAGGTCAGCTCGATCTGGCGGCCCGCGGCCGCCTCGAACCCCTCGATCCCCGTCTCGGCGAACGCGTCCTCGTAGAAGAGCGCCCAGAAGGAGACGAGGCCGTCAGCGACCTGGCAGACCGCGTCGATGCAGGCCACGTACCTGCCGAAGCCCGCGAACTCGCTCGTCTCGTAGGAGGAGATGCAGCCCGATGCGACGGCTGCGTCGAGCACGGCCAGCCCGTCCGCTCCCGCCGGGACCGTGACCTCGCAGGATGCGTAGAGGGGTCCAGGTGGGCTGTGGTGCCCGACCGAGACCTCGAGCCGGACGGGAACCCCGGATGCCGAGGCGGCCGAGGGTCCGGACGTCAGGGATGCGGCGGCCAGGACGGCAGCCAGGGTGCAACGGATAGCGCGGTTCACGCGCTCCACCTCCTCTTTCCTCGAAGGAGTAACGGAGCCTGGCGCGGTGGCGGGTCGTCCCGGCTCACAGGATCTCGTCCTGCTCACGGTTGCGGGTCAGCGCCGGACTCTCACCGGCTTCGCCACTTACGCCCTGGACATCCGGGTCTCAGGGCGCCACCACGATCGGCCCCCGAACGCTACGGGCGAGGGGACCGACGCGTCAAGCGCGCCTCAGGTGCGGGGGGTCGACGTCGGCGTGGGCCGG
>DATLFR010000055.1 GCA_035540895.1 Actinomycetota bacterium
GTTCTACACCCACACCGTGCTCACCCCCTTCTTCGACCCCGGCCCCCACGAGTACCCCGCTCCGCAGGTGTGGATAGCGGCGGTGAACGAGTACAACGCCGAGACGGTCGGACTCGTCGCGGACGGCATCCTCGTGCACCCCGTGCACTCGCGCCGCTACCTCGACGAGGTGATCATGCCGGCGGTGGACCGGGGGCTGGCCCGGTCCGGACGCTCGCGCGCCGATATCGCCGTCTGCTGTCCGGTCTTCCTCGTCCTCGACGACGCCCAGACGCAGGAGGCGGCCGACTCTTTCGTCCGCAGCCAGATCGCCTTCTACGGATCCACGCGCACCTACTCGAGGATCTTCGAGACCCACGGCTGGGACGACACGCCCCCGCGTCTGCACGAGCTCATGCGGTCGGGCAGCATCGGCGAGATGCCCGGCGAGATCACCGACGAGATGCTCGCCGAGTTCGCGATCACCGGACACCCCGACGACATGGTGGAGACCATCCGGCGGAGGTACGACGGCATCGCGGACAGGCTGTACTTCTACAACCCGTTCGCGTCACCGTTCGCAGGCGACGAGGGACGTCTGCGCGAGGTGGTCGCCGAGCTCTCGCGCTAGCTCACCTGCGCTTCGCCGTCTTCGACCAGTCCCGCTCCGCGCGGCCGGCGAGCATCACCTCGGGGTGGGCGGCCCAGTAGTGCTTCCTCACCGCAGCGCCGAGGCTCATGTCCTTGGCGCGGGGCCGGATGGTGACCCCGCAGGTCCTGCACTTCGTCGAACGCTTCATCGTGGCGCTCCTCGCTCGAGGGGAAGGCCACGGGAAGGACCCCGACCTTAGCGGGAGCTACCGACGTCCGGCCGCCGGGAGCGGCGCCATCGGGAGCCGCACGACGAATCGTGATCCCTTCGGCACGCCGGGCTCGAAGCGGACATCTCCGCCCATCGCGTCGACGTGCTCGCGCACCACGGCGAGGCCGAGACCCAGACCCGGGATGCGTTCGGCTCCCGCTCCCCGGTGGAACCGGTCGAAGAGCCTGCCCCGGTCCTCCGGAGCGACCCCGGGTCCCCGGTCGGTGACGGCGATCTCCGCCACGTCCCCGTCGCGAGCTGCCCGGACCGCGACCGTGTGGGGGTCCCCGTGCTTGGCCGCGTTCTCGATGAGGTTGCGTATCGCGATCTCCAGGTAGTCGGGGTCGGCCAGGACGACCACGTCCTCCACGTCGACACGGGGTGAGACCGCCGAGCCCGCGCCCCCGACGGCCGCGGACACCACCTCGCGGAGCTCGGTCGCCCGCACGCGGGGACCGGTCCCCCCGGTCACAGCTGGGAGGCTGAGGAGCTGCTCGATCAGGCGTCGCAACCTCTCGCCCTGGGCGGCGGCGCGGCCGAGGATCATGTGCTGGGTCGGCTTGTCCACCTCGTCGTGATGGTCGTGGAGGGTCTGGACGAACCCGAGCATCGTGGTCAGCGGGGTGCGCAGCTCGTGGGAGACGGTCTGCAGGAACGCGTCCTTGATCGAGTTCGCCCGCTCGGCCCCCGCCCGCAGCGCCCGCTCCTCGTCGAGCGCCTTCGCCTTCTGCATCGCTACCGCGGCGTGGCCGGCGAGGGCCTGCAGGATCTGCAGCCCCGGCTCCCGGTACGGCTCGCCCGGCTCCCGTCGAGCCACCATCAGGACCGTGGGAGCGCCTTCGCCTCCGGGCAGTGGGACCGGGACGCCCATCATCGATTCGACGCCGAGCGATACGAAGATCGCGTTGGCCTCGGGGTGCTCCGGGTACCCGTTGAGGATGGTGGGTCCGATATCGGAGGCGAGCCGGAAGGTGATGCAGCGGTCCGCCGGGTGGCGGTAGCCGTCGATCCACTCAGGAAGGCCGCGGGTGGCGACGACCTCGCAGACGTCGCCGACGAAGCGAACCAGGCCGGCCGCGTCGGAGTCGGTCAGCTCGGTCGCCGCTTCGAGGGACGCGCCGACGACGGCGCCCGGGTCGGTGTGGGCGGCCATCTGGGTGGCGGCCTCCGACAGGCGGCGGAACTGCCTCTCCTGCCTCCGTTGGTCCGACACGTCGCGTAGGATCGCGATGAAGCCGCGTGTGACGTGGGCCTGGTCGCGCAGGGCCGAGATAGAGACGGATACGTCGACCGGCCCCGACGGGGTCGGGACCCTCACCTCCTCGGGTCCGAACCGGCCCTCGGAGGCCAACGCCTCCCGGGCGTGCGGGAGGAGTGCGCCGCCCTCCGGCCGCTCCATGAGCGGGAAGAGCGATCCGCCCATCGAGCCGAAGAGAGCCTCGGCGGCCGGGTTCTGCTCCACGACCCGCAGTTGGCTGTCGCAGATCACGATGGCGTCCGGTGCGCCGGCCACGACCGCCTCGTTGCGCTGGGCGAGGTCGGCCGCTCGGCTCGCGGTCTCCTCGTGGTGGCGGGCGAACCGGCCCAGCAGCCAGCCGAGTGAGCCGAAGAGCACCGGGGTGCCCAGGACCACGTCCAGCGTCACCGGCTGGTTCCGAAGCAGGACCGCGGCCACGGCCAGCCAGGCTCCGACCGCGGCGCCGGCCCACCCGGCCCAACGGGCACCGACGACGAAGGCGACGAGCACGACCGGCCACAGCAGGATCGGCGCGGCCTCGACCACACCCCCGAGCGAGACGATCGCGCTCAGCGCCACGCCGTCGCACGCGGCGACGAAGCCGGCCTTGCGTCTCCACCCGGCGCTCGTACGGCGCAGGAGGAGGGCGGAGGATGCCACCGCCATCGCGGATGCCCCTAGGCACAGCCCCTTCGCCGCGATCGGCGCGAGAGCCATCGACAGCCCGACGCAGCCGAGGAGGAGACGCGCCACGAGCACCCTCTGGACGAAGAGCGGCGCGTGATGCGGCTCCCGGGGCGTGGGGGCGGCCATCCTCGTGCAGCCGGACGGCGGGAGGTCACTCAGGTCCCATACCACCGGGACGGCCCTCGTCGTGTCCGGGATGCCCGGACGCACCACAGTCGTCCCCTTCACGCCCTGGTCATCGGCAGTCCACGCTCCGGTCCGTCCCCCCATTCCGGGGGACGAGGGCGTGCATCCCCCACCCGGTGCTAGGTTCGAGCCATGCGGGTGACGGCCAACGGCAGCCCCCTCGAGCTCCCCGAGGACTCGACCGTGGAGGACGCGGTCCGGGAGCTGGGGCTCGGCCGGAACTGGGTCGTGGTGGAGCGCAACGGGGAGGCCGTCCCTCGGTCGGAGGCGGGTCGGGTCCGGCTGGGGGAGGGGGACGTCCTGGAGATCGTCCGGCCGGTCCAGGGCGGATGAGCCCGCTCGACGACGTCCGCCTGTACCTGGTGGCCGGGCCGTCCTTCGGCGCGCACCGGATAGGGCCGGTCGTGGAGGCCGGGGTGGGGATCGTCCAGCTGCGCGACAAGGAGGCCGAGGCGGTGGACGTCCTGGCCGCGGCTGAGGAGTGGGCGGTGGCGTGCCGACGGGTGGGGGTCCCGTTCGTGGTGAACGACCGCCCGGACATCGCGGCCGCGGCGGGGGCCGACGGCGTGCACCTCGGCCAGGCCGACCTCCCACCTCGGTATGCCCGGCGCCTCCTCGGCTCCCGCGCGATCGTCGGGCGCTCGACGCATACCCCCGAGCAGGTCGCCGCGGCGATCGCCGAGAACGAGGCCGGCGACGTGGACTACATAGCGGTCGGACCCGTGCACGAGACCCCGACGAAGCCCGGCCGGCCGGCGGCCGGGCTCGAGCTGGTGCGGCACGCGGCGGCCCACGTCCGGTTCCCCTGGTTCGCCATCGGCGGGATCTCGCCGGGCAACGTGGACGAGGTCATCGGGGCGGGAGCGACGCGGGTCGTCGTGGTCCGGGCGATCACCGACTCCGCGGACC
>DATLFR010000056.1 GCA_035540895.1 Actinomycetota bacterium
GGGCTGCTGCGCTGGGACGTGGGAGGCGGCGGGTTCCTCCGGTTGCGCGGACCGTGCTGCTTTCGTGGCCGCTCGTGAACGCGTCGATCTGGACGGGGGGAGTGGTCGGGCTGTGGCCGCCCGCAGGTGTCAGGAGGGGCGCCGGAGTCGATGCTCTCCTCGTTGAAGGAGTTCAGGGCCGGCGTGAGTTCCGCCTATCGACTTGGCGTTTCAGCGGCCTCGATCCCGCCTCTCATGGCTGTCATCTTCGCACTTAGGTACCGGCGGGTCGAGGTCCGCTGCAAACGCGAGATAGGCGGGCTCGGACGCACCTGATGGGTGCACGTTGACGTTGGGGCGAACCGGGGCGGCCGCGAGGTGCGGCTGAGGGCGGATGCGCATGAACCGGCTGCTGCGCTGGAACGTGGAGGGGCGGGTTCCTCCGGTTGCGCGGAGCGTGCTGCTTTCGTGGCCGCTCGTTAACGCGTCGATCTGGACGAGGGGAGTGGTCAGGCCGTGGCGGCCCGTGGGAGTCGGGTGGGGCGCCGGAGACGATGCTCTCCTCGCTGAAGAGTAGGGAGCCGCGGTGAGTTCCGCCTATCGACACGGCGTTTCAGCCGCCACGGACCCGCCTCCCCGCTGGCGGCGAAACGGTCGCCCGTTAGGGCGGGCCGTGGACGGCTGCAAACGCGAGTTGGCCAGTAGGCTAGCCACGGTCAACTTCCCATGAGTGCTTCGACGCTCCATGTGACCAGCATCACCAAGACCATGAGAGCGACGATGATCAGGGCGAGCTGACGTAGGGAAAGACCTGTCTTCGGGCGGCTCCGCAGTCCTCGCGCGAACCGACCGAAGCCTTCGATCTGACCTTCGGGTGTCCATGGTTGATGGCGCAGCTCCCAGGAGGCGGACTGTTTCCTGGATGAACGTCTCGAGCTTCGAGTCATACCTCCCCCAATCTGGCCAACGACTTGGCGGCTCAGCAGCCACGCGGCCGCCTCACCGCCGGTACAGCATCCCACCGACGGCGACGGCGGGCCGTGTGGACTGCTGCAGCCGCGAGTTGGGCAGCAGCGTCAGATTGAGCACCGGCCTCCCCGGGTTCGACGGATGGCGATACCCACGACGAGGGCGCTGAGGATGATCGCTCCTCCGGCCACAGCGGCCAAAGGTGTGCTCGCCCTCGGAAGGACCACGACGACGAACGCGGCCAGCGCACTCGCTATGAGCCAAAGGTTCGAGCGGATCAGTGTCATCAACGCGCCCCCTTCGATCTGGTTACCCCCGTACTGTCTGCCCAACGACTTGGGCGCTCAGCCGCCGGTACGCCGCCTCTCATGACTTGAGGGTACCGCTGGGCGTGACGGCGGCGTTCGGTCGGCTGCAGCGCCGAGTTGGGCTGCGAGCCCGGGATCACTCCCTGGAGTCTCCTCGGTACAAGCGTGCTGCGAGGTTGTCTCCCCCAAGAAGGAGCAGTACGCCGACAATCACGGCCACGAGCCTTGTTAGTGCCGGACCGGCGTCGATGTGCCCGCCTGACTCCCACAGCTGATTGAAGAGCGCTAATGCGGATGTCACTGCGAGATAGAGCCCTATGGCGCGGGCCAGGACACCAAACGCGCTTCGTGAAGACATGCTCCCTCCCCCTCAGTCAGCCCAACTCCTATCTAGGCCGCCGCGGGGGGCGGCTCCCGACCAGTCTAAGCCTCCCACCGTGCGGGCTCCCGCTTGAACGAGGCCATCGCCATCTGCCATGGCGTCACTTGGGCCTCCCGTACTCGCGCGGGGTTATGCCGCGGGGGTGGACCGCATAAGACGCGGCAGGTGGCGGAGCCTCCGGAGCCGCATAAGACGCTTCCGGCTTCCCATGGACCGGGACCGCATGAGCCTCCGACTGGGAGACGCTCCCGAGGTTCTGGAGCTTGTCCAGCGGGCTCAGCACCCCTCGGCCCCCGCGGTTGAGGACGTGGGTGTAGATCATCGTCGTCCGGACGTCGCGGTGTCCGAGCAGCTCCTGGACGGTCCGGATGTCGTAACCGTCCTCGAGCAGGTGGGTGGCGAAGGAGTGCCGGAAGGCGTGGGTCGTGACGCGCTTGGGGAGGTCGGCCGCGAGGGCGGCCTCCCTGACCGCCTTCTGCACGACCGACTCGTGGAGGTGGTGGCGGTGCCTCCTCCCCGTCTCCCGGTCCGTGTAGTGGGCGCGCGCGGGGAAGACCCACTGCCAAGCCCATTCCCGCGCCGCCCCGCCGTACTTGCGTGCGAGCGCGTTCGGGAGCGGCGCCTCCCCCAAGCCCCTCGCGAGGTCCGTCTCGTGCTGGCGTCGGACGCGGCCGAGATGCTCGCGCAGCGCGTCGTGGATGCTGGCGGGCAGCGTGGTTACCCGGTCGTTCCCGCCCTTGCCGTCACGGATCACGAGCTCTCGGCGGGCGAAGTCGAGGTCCTTGACGCGCACCGAGAGTGCCTCGGTCACGCGGGCTCCCGACCCGTACTGCAGCATCGCCACCAACCTCGCGACCCCGCGCATCCGGGACAGGACCGCTGCCACCTCGTCTCGCGTCAGGACGACCGGGAGCCTCTTCCCCTTTGAAGCCCGCAGCAGCCCGTCCACACGCTCGAGCGGCTGCGCCAGCACCTTCCTGTAGAGGAAGAGGATCGCCGCGAGCGCCTGGTTCTGCGTTGAGGGGGCGACGTTGCGTCGGACCGCGAGCTCGGACAGGAACGCGTTCACCTCCTCCTCGCCGAGCTCGAGCGGGTGGCGCCCGTCGAAGTGGTGGAGGAACCTTCGGACCCACGCGATGTAGGCGTCCTGCGTTCGCGGGCTGTAGTTGCGTCCTCGCAGCACCTCGACCATCCGGTCGTAGAGCAGGGGAGCCGGACGATCGGGGTGCAGACCCAGCGGAGGCACAGCGGTCCCTTCCGTCAGGGGGAAGGCCTGGGGACCGTACCAGCCGGGGACGACGTCCTAGAGCGGAGGGCCGCCCGGCGGGTGGGGCACGACCTTGAACCGGGGCCGGTAGACGTGCACGTCCCCGTACAGCTCGGCGGAGCTGGTGCTGTTCATGTTGTACGTGACGACGGTGGAGGTCTCGGTGGCCAGGTGGGGGTGCTCGTGGGCGTTGTAGGTGATCCTCGACCCGTTCACGGGGTCGTGGGGGAAGTCGGTGGTGCGGAAGAGCAGGGTCTTGTTCGTCCAGGGCCCCCACGGGTCCGGCGCCGTGTAGGCGTAGATCTCGGGGAGGATGCCGGTGTCCTGGGCGACGAGACGGTAGCCGGTGCGTGTCCGGACGACGCTGACCTCCCCGGACACCCTGTCCAGGATGCGCGCGGACGCCAAGGCATCGGTCGTCCAGCCTCTGCCGGTCCAGTACTCCCAGGGCCCCTCGAGGAGGCGTCCGGACGGCACCCGCGCCACGTGCAGGTGCTTGGCTAGCGGGGGTTCGTCCGACCCGTAGACGTAGGTGTAGGCCTCGGTCTCGAGGATGCCGATGCCCCAGTTGATGGGGGAGCCGCACTGCAGGCACGGGATGTAGGCGCCGGGGGAGGGGGAGATCTTCTCGAGGCGCAGGTCGGGGAGGGTGAATGTGGCCACGTCGTTCGCGACCTGCTGGAAGGTGACGCCGAGGATGGCGAAGCGGTTCACGAACACGTGGAGCCGGTCGCCCTCGACCGTTCCGTCCGCCACCCAGTAGGACCCCAGGCGGTCGTTGCCCTCGGTCGGGATCAGCGACATGGGGCGCCCGTTGTTGTCGCCGTGCAGGGTGGTGAGCGCTTCGCCGTCCTGGACGACGAACGAGTTGTGGATCATCGGCGTGAAGTTGCTGCGTCCGTGGTTGGGCTCGACCTGCCCCAGGAAGGTGTCGGAGAACATCCAGACCACGCGGCCGTCGGGGAGGGGGACGGAGTAGGTGGAGTCGCCCCCCGTCCAGCCGACGCCGGAGTCGCCGTAGCGATGGAAGACGTCGGCGAGGGGATGGTCGGCGACGGCCGGCGCACCCTGGGCGCGGGCGGGCGCGTAGGGCAGCAGGAGGAGAGCCAGGACGGCCAGGATGGGACGCATCGACCTCACGCCCAGGGTTTCCACGCGCCGGCCCATGTTCCTTGTGTCGAACACGCGTTCGCTCTAGGGTCGTGTCGGCACCGGTGACTACGGTTCTTGCACAGACCTTCCCCAGTGCTTCCCCAGGCAGGTCCGACGAGGAGGACGAACGAGGATGGACAGAGAGAAGGCCCTGCAGATGGCCCTCGGCCAGATAGAGAAGCAGTACGGCAAGGGAGCCGTCATGCGCCTGGGGGACAACGCCCACGCGATGCACATCGAGGCGATCCCGACCGGCTCCCTGGCGCTGGACATCGCTCTCGGCGTCGGCGGGCTCCCGCGGGGGAGGATCATCGAGCTGTACGGACCGGAGAGCTCGGGGAAGACGACGGTCGCGCTCCAGGTGATCGCCGAGGCGCAGGCGGCAGGCGGGGTGGCGGCGTTCATCGACGCCGAGCATGCCCTCGACCCCACCTACGCCGGCAACATCGGGGTGGACATCGACTCCCTGCTCGTCTCCCAGCCGGACACGGGGGAGCAGGCGTTGGAGATCGCGGACATGCTGATCCGCTCGAACGCCATCGACGTCCTGGTCGTCGACTCGGTGGCGGCGCTCGTGCCCCGGGCGGAGATCGAGGGCGAGATGGGGGACACCCACGTCGGCCTGCAGGCCAGGCTGATGTCCCAGGCGATGCGGAAGCTGACCGCGTCGGTCTCCAAGTCCAAGACGTGCGTGATCTTCATCAACCAGATCCGTGAGAAGGTCGGCGTGATGTTCGGGAGCCCCGAGGTGACCCCGGGTGGACGCGCCCTGAAGTTCTACTCGTCGGTGCGTCTCGACGTCCGGCGGATCGAGTCCCTGAAGGACGGGGCCGAGGTGGTCGGCAACCGGGTCCGGGCCAAGGTGGTGAAGAACAAGGTGGCGCCGCCCTTCCGCACCTGCGAGTTCGACATCGTGTTCGGCAAGGGGATCTCGAAGGAGGGGTCGCTCCTCGACGTCGCGGTCGAGAAGGGCGTGGTCAAGAAGTCGGGAGCGTGGTTCACCTTCGACGGCGAGCAGCTCGGGCAGGGTCGCGAGAACGCGAAGGCGTTCCTCGGCGAGAACGTCGAGCTCGCCCGGCGCATCGAGATGCTCGTGAAGGCCGAGCTGAACCCCAACGGGCAGCTCCCGCCGCCTCCCGCCCTCGAGGACTCCCTGGAACCGGTCGAGGTCTAGCGGCGGTCTCTGAGGCCGGGCCCCCAGGAGGGGGGCCCGGCCTCGCTGTCCGCAGCAGGACGACCACGGAGAGTGGATAGTCCTTGCCGGGCCGCGCAGCCCTCTCGTAGACTGTCGGGGAGCGCAGGGCGCTCGGGACAGCCCAAACCACGAGATCAGTCGGAACCACGAAGAGACCGAACGACCCGACATGGTGGCGGAACGAGCAGCGAAACCGCAGGTCAGAAGCGACCTGTCGCATCCAGGCTCTATGTGTTCGTGACATCGCGCGCTCGTTCCTAGGCTCTCCCGGACCCCGTCTGCTCCGCACGCGGTAGCGCGTGCGATGAGACGCATGAAGGGAGGGAGCCGGGATGGAGATCATCCTCGGCATGATCATCGCCCTCCTCGTCGGTGCCGGCGCCGGCGCTCTCGTGACGAGGGTCGCAGCCCAACGTCGCGAGAGCTCTGCGCAGCACCGGGCCACCGAGCTGATCCGACAAGCCGAGGCGGATGCCGAGAAGCGGTCGACGGAGACCCTGGCTTCCGCACAGCAGCGCGCCGACGACCTGCGGCGACAGGCGGAGCGGGAGGTTGCCGTCCTGCGGGCCGAGGTCGAGAGGCGCGAGAAGTCGGTCGCCGGGATCGAGGAGGCCGTCGAGTCGAGGGCAGCGACGCTCGACCGGCGGGAGCAGAAGCTGGAGGAGCGCGAGCGGGTGTTGCTGCAGAAGGAGAGCGACCTCGACCGTGCCAAGGAGGAGATCGCTCAGCACGCCGACCGCCACCGCAAGGCGCTCGAACGGGTGGCCGGGCTGTCCGTCGCGGACGCGAAGGCGCAGCTCATCGCGGAGATCGAGGACGAGGCGAAGCGTGACGCGCTGGCTCTCGTCCGCGACTTCGAGACGCGGGCCCGGGAGGAGGCCGATCGACGGGCGCGCAAGATCGTCGTGACGGCGATCCAGCGGGTCGGGTCCGAGCAGGCCCAGGAGGCATCCGTCTCGGTCCTTCAGCTGCCGTCCGAGGACATGAAGGGCCGGATCATCGGGCGCGAGGGGCGCAACATCCGTCACTTCGAGCAGGTCACGGGCGTGAACCTCATCATCGACGACACGCCGGAGGCCGTCCTGCTCTCCTGCTTCGACCCGGTGCGGAGGGAGGCGGCCCGGATAACCCTCGAGGCCCTAGTGGCCGACGGCCGGATCCATCCGGCCCGTATCGAGGAGCAGTACGAGAGGGCCCGGGCCCAGATCGAGCAGGAGATCAAGTCCGCCGGTGAGGAGGCGATCCTCGAGGTAGGCCTGACGAACGTGCACCCTGAGCTCGTCCGGGCCCTTGGGCGGCTGAAGTACCGCTACAGCTACGGTCAGAACGTGCTCCGGCACGTGATCGAGGCTTCCCACGTGGCCGGGATGATCGCCGCCGAGCTGGGCTCGGACGTGAAGCTCGCGAAGCGGTGCACCCTGTTCCACGACATCGGCAAGGCGGTCGCCCACGAGGTCGAGGGCTCCCACGCCTTCGTGGGGGCCGAGCTGGCCCGCCGCCTGGGGGAGTCGGCCCAGGTATGCCACGCGATCGAGGCGCACCACGGCGAGATCGAGATGCGGACCCTCGAGGCGGTGATCTGCCAGGCGGCCGACGCCATCTCGGGCGGCCGTCCGGGAGCGCGGCGGGAGTCGTTCGAGGCCTACGTGAAGCGGCTCGAGCGCCTCGAGGAGATCGCCAAGGGGTTCAAGGGGGTCGAGAAGGTCTACGCGATGCAGGCGGGCCGGGAGGTCCGGGTCATGGTCGCCCCCGGCGACGTGGACGACGTCGCCGCCCAGGTCATGGCGCGCGAGATCGCCAAGAAGATCGAGGAGGAGCTGCAGTACCCGGGCCAGATCCGGGTCGTGGTCCTCCGGGAGATTCGGTCGGTGGAGTACGCCCGGTAGTTACCGAGTGTCCACGATCGGATGACCCCATCGGGCCCGCCTGTACGGCGGGTCCGATGCGTTAGGGGGCGTCTTCGAGGGGAGCCGGCTCCCGGGTGGCGCGGTCCACCTCGACGTCCTCGATGGGGCGGCTCTCAGCCGTGGCCTCGTCGGGGGAGACGGTGGCTCGGCGGTCGTGGACGGCGAGGCGGATCGCCGTCCTCAGCTCCCCGTCGATGTAGACCTCGGCGAACGAGGGCACGCAGACCAGCTCGATGTCGTCGGGGGCCAGGAAGGTCCGGGCGATCGCCACCGCCTTTATGGCCTGGTTCAGGGCGCCCGCCCCGATGACCTGCAGCTCGGCCGCCCCGTCGTTGCGCACGACGTTGGCGATCGCCCCTGCCGTGCTGTTCGGGTTCGACTGCGATGACACCCTGAAGAGTTCCATGACACCTCGTGTGCGAGCGGCCCCCGTCGAGCCGAAACGTTCGCCGGGTACGGGCCGAATCCTCCCCCCACGGGCCGGGGCTCAACCAGGTTGTATCCGACCCTGCGCCCGAGCGCCACGAACCGGGGGCCGGGCCGGGTCCGGACCCCCCCGACGGGCCACGCGCCCCTGGGCCGTTTCAGCCGGTGATGGTCACCCGAGGAGGGTCCATCAGGGGGTTCGCTCCTCGGACACCGCACATGTGGTGCGGGACCGGGCGATCGGTACTAGCCGTAGGAGGAGGAACCGATATGTCTCTGGGGTTGATGGAATCCGTCGCTTCGCGCGACGTCTCCATGGGTGGGGGTGCTTCGACCAGAGGTTTCTGGACGAAGCGCAAGCGCAGTGCAACGTCCCTGATGGCGGCCATCGCCCTCTTGGCTGGTATCGCCGTCGCTTACAAGCTGTTCGACAAGACGATCCCGAACAACGTGGTCCGGGACGCGTCGTCGTTCGGCTACACGCTGGAGGCCCAGGATGTCGCGGCCGGAGAGTCCGCCTACCGGGCGGTCACCGGGTCGGGCGACCAGGTGATCTTCCGTCAGAGCCTGGCCTCGTGCCCGCCGCTCGACGCGAGCGACCCGTGCCAGGTCAGCACCTACCCGGGTGACTCGCGCCGGACCAACGTGAAGATCACGAACACGCAGGACCCAGCCAAGGACGCCGGGTTCGAGGTGTACGTGGCTCCCGGGACGATCGTGGTCGAGCGCTGGGTTCCGCCCACAGGTACAGCTACGAGCGGCACGTACCAGGTGGTCCCGACCACCGACGCCGATTGGGGCCGCTACGTCGGCTACTGGAAGCTCGGTGTCGACAAGCAGCTGCTCTACCAGGTCCCCGTGACCAACGGTGAGTACGTGAACAGCCCGACGGCGAACGCGAGCTACGGGACGGCCTGCGCCCCGACGGACCTGCGCGGTCTGACGAGCCAGAGCGCCTGCAAGCTGGGCACGATCCGCGGCAAGGGCACGACCGGCGCGTCGGTCGGGACGATGTCCTCGGCCCACTCACGCGACATCAGGCACTACCGGTTCAACATGTCCGAGGAGGACGACGGCAGCGACCAGTCCAGGTTCAAGGGTTGGAGGATCCGGTTCTCGCTGGTCTTCGTGGCGAGGGTCCCGGCGGAGGCGGAGTCCGGCCGGTACTCAGCGGTCCCCAACTAGACGAAGAGCTACCCCGAGTAGCCCCTCAACCCCAGCCGACGGCGCCCCTCCCCGGGGCGCCGTCCGCTGTTGTCCTAGACCGGGACGATCGTGAAGCGGACGGTGTTGGAGCCGTCCGGCTGGCGGTCCTCCAGGTTCGTGGCGTCGTCCTGTGCCCGGGCGACGAGCTCCCACTCACCCGGCCCGAGGTAGTTCTGGGTGCTGTGGATGTTCAGCGACCAGACCCCCGTGGACGCGTTGGGCCGGACGGTCACGTACTTCGTCCCGCCCAGGTCCAAACTCGTGAACGCGAGCTGCACGGTCGTGGCGCGTCCCAGGGCGTCCGTCGAGCGTCCCTCGAACGTGTTGTTGCACTCCACGTTCGAGAAGAGGGCCCCGTCGCCGTCGAGGATGTCGGGGTACCAGATGTAGCGGCAGCGGATCAGGGCGCCCTCGGTGGGGGTCGTGATCTGCGATCTGGGCGGCGTACGGTCCAGGAGGGACCTGGCCGTGCCGCTCGCCGAGGCGGTCTCGGTCGCGGCCGTCACCGTGGCCACGACCCGAGCATCGGCGAGGGTCCGGACATCGGCGTAGAAGACCACGTCCTGGTCTCGGGCGGCCGTCATCGCCGGGAGCTTGTCGGGCGGGGTGGCGGGCTTCCCGTCGCTGTCCACCTCGGCCCAGCCGGCAACGGATCTCGATCCGTCGCTCACGGTCACGGACAGGGTCGCCTCGGGAGACGGTCCGACATGCGTGACCGAGATCGGCACGCGGGAGAGGTCGTCGGGGCTCACCGTGCAGCAGTCGGCGTGGAGGTACCCGTCGCCGTCCTCGATCACGATCCTGGGCCGGGCGACCTCCACGTCTTCGGACGGGAGCTTCAGGACGTAGGAGGAGTAGAGCCCCGGCTCCTGCGTGTTCTTGGCCAGGTCGCGGGCGAAGGCCAGGACCCGCAGTCGTCCGTCGGCGAAGCGGGTGGCGTCGAGGGACGCCTCCCAGGTCCCGTCCGGGCGGGTCTGGACCGTCTCGCGCAGCTCCGCGGTGGCCGGGTCCTCGTCGTCGAGGCGGAGGAGGGTCCACCCTGGCTCGTCGTTGCGCCCCGACACGTGGGCCGTGTAGGTCGGTGCGGACGGCTCGGCGTCCTCTTCGACGGGGTCGGGCAGCAGGACCCCGTCCGCGGCCGCGATCGCGACCTCCAGGGTGCTGGGGTAGACGAGGTCGACGATGCTCGTGTCCGAGCCCGTGCCGGCCCCGATCTGCTCGCAGGCGGCCCCGAACCTGGCCTGAGCCTCGATCGGACCGTCGGTGAACCTGGCCAGCTGGGCAGCGAGGAAGACGTGACGCCACATCCCCTGGGTCGTGTCAGGCCTCACGCAGACCCAGTCGGTGGCCGCGCTGGGGGTCTCCCCGGGGGGCTGGGCCAACCGCACCGAGACGGTCTCGGCGGCCGGACGCCCCGACCCGTACACCATCACGCGCGTGTTCATCTCGGACCACCCGAGGTGGTCGTCGCCGCCGTCGTCGATCGCCACGGAGTTCGCGATCTGAGCGGAGGCGGGGGAGGACGTCAGCCCGGAGGCGACGAGCAGAGCCACTAGTACGAGCTGCAGCGAGCGCGACATGAGCTACCCCTTGCTTGAGCACACCTGACCTACCGTCCCCACCGTTCGTCGCCGGGCTCCTGGTTCCTGCCTCACCCCCCCGACGGATGGGCCCCCTCCAGGGCGTTGTACCGCGTGACAGCAGCAACTGGACCCAGCCCCGGGCCACGGCCCGCGGGATGGTCCATGGGACAGGAGGAGCACAGTGGAGACGCGGCTAGCGCAGAGGAGCCTCAGCGACATGGCTATGCGAGGCGGCGCTGCTACCACACGGGGGTTCTGGACGAAGCGCCGGCGGAGCGCGGCGTCGCTCGTGGCGATCATCGGGCTGGTGAGCGGGATCGCCATCGCATACAAGCTGTTCGACAAGACGATCCCGAACAACGTCGTCCGGGACGCGTCCTCGTTCAACTACGTGATCACGGCGAAGGACGTGGCGGCACGCGAGACCTCGTTCCGCCCCACGGACGGGGCCGAGGATCGCGTGATCTTCCGGCGGACGCTCGCCACCAGCGCGTGCGGGCACACCGCCACCTCGGAGGAGTGCCAGGTGAACACCTACCCGGGTGACGCCCGGCGGACGGACGTGATCATCACGAACGTCAACTCCCCGGCCAAGTCCGCCTCGTGGTCGGTGTACGTGCCGCCGTCGAGCGTCCAGGTGCACAGCTGGAACAAGGCGACCAACGTGTACACGCCGGTCACGGCGGGGACCGCCGACTACAACACCTTCCTCAACTTCTGGACCCTGCGGGTGCACAAGCAGACGTACTACAACCTGCCGCAGGGCCGAGACGACTACGAGAACAACCCCGACTCCGACGACAGCTACGCCCAGACCTGCTCCGGGCGGCTGAACGAGTTCGCGTCGCCCCAGAGCGCCTGCGAGCTCGGGGTCATCCGGTCGGCCGGGACGATGGGCGGCACGAGCTCTCCGCTCCCGTTCTTCCCGGCGCGTCGGACCGACGACCGTCAGTACAGGTTCTTCATGGCGGAGGAGGACAACGGCACCGACCAGTCCAGGTTCCAGGGCTGGCGGGTCACCTTCTCGATGGTCTTCATCGCCCAGGTGCCCGGCAAGGCCGAGAACGGACGGCTCAGCGGCTACCCGGTCCCGTAAGGAGTAGAAGAGCTACCCCCCAAGTAGCCCCTCAACCCCAGTGAAGCGGCGCCCTCCCCGGGCGCCGCTTCGCTTTGGGGCTACGATTGACCGGCCATGGCCTACTGGCTCCTGAAGTCCGAGCCGGACGCCTACTCGATCGACGACCTCGAACGTGACGGGGTCGCGTGCTGGGACGGGGTCCGCAGCTTCCAGGCGCGCAACAACCTGCGCGCGATGGAGGTGGGCGACCGCGCCTTCTTCTACCACTCGTCCTGCGACCCTCCGGGGGTGGCCGGGGTCTGCGAGGTCGTGAGGGAGGCCTACCCCGACCACACCGCGTGGGAGCCTGGCTCCCGATACCACGACCCCCGGTCCACGCCCGAGGAACCCCTGTGGTTCATGCCGGACGTGGCCTTCGTCGAGCGATTCCCGCGCTATGTGACCCTGGCCGAGCTGCGCGGGGTCCCGGAACTGGAGGAGATGGTGCTGCTGCGCCGGGGGATGAGGCTGTCCGTGCAGCCGGTCACGGAGGCGGAGTGGAAGGTGATCTGCGACCTGGGGAGGACGCCGTGAGCCGGGTCCGGCTCCCCGTCGCCGCCGGCGGGCCGGCGCCCGCTCCGGCACCGGACCGCGGCCGCCGCTACTTCCTTCAGTCGTTCGGCTGCCAGATGAACGAGCACGACGCAGAGCGGATGGCGGGCCTGATGGAGGTGGCCGGGTACAACCGCGTCGAACGCGCCGAGGACGCGCACGTCGCCATCTTCAACACCTGCGCGATCCGGGAGAACGCCGACAACCGCCTCTACGGACATCTCGGACGCCTGCGCCCGGTGAAGGACCGCACGGGGATCCGCATCGCCGTCGGCGGCTGCCAGGCCGAGAAGGACCGCGAGGCCATCCTGGACCGGGCCCCCTGGGTCGACGTCGTATTCGGGACCCGCAACATCGACCGGCTCCCGGCGCTGCTCGCCACCGTCGAGGAGGCCGGGGTCCCGATCGTGGAGCTCGCCGAGTCGTTCGAGGTCTTCCCGTCGGCCCTGCCCGCCCGGCGGGGGTCGGCCTTCCACGCCTGGGTGGCGATCCAGTACGGGTGCAACAACTCGTGCACCTTCTGCATCGTCCCCCACGTGCGCGGCGCCGAGATCTCCCGGCCCGTGGGCGAGATCGTGGGAGAGGTGCGACGCCTGAGCGAGCAGGGCATCACCGAGATCTCCCTGCTCGGGCAGAACGTCAACTCCTACGGGCGCGACCTGACCGGGCGCCCGATCTTCTCCACGCTGCTGCGCGAGCTGGACTCGGTCGAGGGCATCCGACGCATCCGGTTCACCTCCCCTCACCCGAAGGACTTCAAGGAGGACACGGCCCGGGCCATGGCCGAGTGTCCGTCGGTCTGTGAGCACCTGCACTTCCCGCTGCAGTCCGGGTCCGACGCCGTCCTGCGGCGCATGAAGCGCGCCTACTCGCGCGCCACCTACCTCGAGAAGGTGGCGATGGCCCGGGAGGTCGTGCCCGGTCTCGCGCTCACGACCGACATCATCGTCGGCTTCCCCGGGGAGACCGGGGAGGAGTTCGAGGACACGCTCTCGCTGGTCGAGGAGGTCCGGTACGACTCCGCCTACATGTTCCAGTACTCGTCGCGGCCCCACACGGCGGCGGCCGAGATGGACGGGCAGCTCCCCAGGGAGGTGGTCGGGGAGAGGTTCGACCGGCTGCTCGCCCTCCAGGAGCGGATCTCGCTCGAACTGAACGAGAGGGAGGTGGGCTGCGTGGTGGAGGTGACCGTGGAGAGCGAACGGTCCAAGCGCGACGCCGCCCGGGCCACAGGCCGCACCCGCACGAACAAGCTCGTGCACCTCGATGCGCAGGGGCTGCGTTCCGGGGACGTGGTGCACGCGCGCGTCACGGGAGCCCGGACGCACTACCTGCTCGCCTCCCCCGCGTAGATGGACGGGCTCGTCATGGACACCCCGCTGCTCCTGTGGGGGTTCATCGAGCGGGCCCGCCGTCTCTACCCGGAGCGGACCGTCGTCTCCCGCACCCGGACCGGCACCGACCGGGTGACGTACGCGGAGCTCGCCCACCGCTCGAAGCGCCTCGCCGCCGCCCTCCGGTCGCTGGGCATCGAGGGGGGCGACCGCGTCGCTACCTTCGCCTGGAACCACCACCGCCACCTCGAGGCCTACACGGCCATCCCGGGGATGGGCGCCGTCTGCCACACGCTGAACGTGCGGCTGTTCGCCGACCAGCTCGCCTACATCGTCCGGCACGCCGAGGACCGGGTCGTGCTGATCGACGCGGAGCTGGTGGACATGTGGCTCCCGTTCGCCGACCGGGTCCCGTCCGTGGAGGCCTACGTGGTGATGGGGGAGGGCGGGGAGGCCCTGCGGGAGACCGGTCTCCCCGTCCACGACTACGAGGAGCTCCTGGCAGGTGCGGACCCGATCGGGGAGTGGCCCACCTTCCCCGAGAGCCGGGCCGCCTTCATGTGCTACACGTCCGGCACGACGGGGGACCCGAAGGGGGTCGTCCATTCTCATCGCGCGATGTACCTGCACACGCTCGTGCACGGGTTGACCGACGTGCACGGGATACGGGAGGCGGACGTGGTGATGCCGATCGTCCCGATGTTCCACGCCAACGCCTGGGGGATCCCCCTCTCGGCGACGATGGTGGGCGCTTCGATGGTGCTGCCCGGTCCGGCCCCCAGCCCCAGCGACATCGTGCACCTCATGAGGGAGGAAGAGGTGACGTTCGCCGCCGCCGTCCCGACCGTGTGGCAGGGGGTCCTGGAGGTGGCCACCCCCGACGACCTGCGGTCGCTCCGGCGGATCGGGTGCGGGGGCTCGGCCGTCCCGCCGGCGATGATCTCCGCCTACGAGGAACGCTTCGGGGTCCCGATCCAGCAGGGGTACGGGATGACCGAGACGGGACCGCTCGCGTCGCGAGCCCACGTGAAATCCCACCTGGAGCGGACGCTGCCGCCCCCCGAGCTGCTGGAGCTCCGGGCCAGCCAGGGGCTCCTCGTGCCCGGTCTCGACATGCGGGTCGTCGACCACGCGGGGGCCGAGGTTCCGTGGGACGGACGCACGCCGGGTGAGATCCGGCTGCGCGGGCCGTGGATCGCGTCGGGCTACTACGGGGAGGAGCCGTTCCCGGACGGCTGGCTGCACACGGGAGACGTCGCGGTGGTGCATCCCGAGGGCTACATACGGATAGTCGACCGGACGAAGGACCTCGTGAAGTCGGGCGGGGAGTGGATCAGCTCCGTCGAGCTCGAGAACACGATCATGGCGCACCCGGACGTGGCCGAGGCAGCCGTGGTCGGCGTGCCGCACCCCCGGTGGCAGGAGCGTCCGGTCGCGTTCGTGGTGGCGCGTCCGGGGGCCGCCCTGTCCGAGGAGGGGGTCCTGGACCACCTCCGTCCCCGTGTGGCCCGCTGGTGGCTGCCCGACCGCGTCGAGTTCGTATCCGAGATCCCGAAGACGAGCGTCGGCAAGTTCGACAAGAAGACGCTGCGGGCCCGCCTGTCCTGAGGCTCGTCCCTCACGCGCCGGCGGGAACGGCGCGCTCGGCTCCCCACGCTCGCAGGGCGGCCACGTCCTCCGCTCGCGCCCTCGAGAGGGGGACGGTGCGGGCGAGCTCCTCCGCGATCGCCTCGGTCGTCAGGTCGGTTCCCTCCGCGTACGCCCGATAGAGAGCGGCCACCACCGCGGCCTCGAGCTCGGCGCCTGAGAACCCGTCCGCAGACCCGGCGAGCGCGGCCAGGTCGAGGCGGTCCGGATCCCGCTTCCGCTTCGATACGTGGAGCCGCAGGATCTGCTCGCGTTCCGCGGCGGTGGGGAGGTCGACGAAGAAGATCTCGTCGAAGCGCCCCTTGCGCGTGAACTCGGGCGGGAGGGCAGCCACGTCGTTGGCGGTAGCGACGACGAAGATCCCGTCTGGACGGTCCTGCATCCACCGCAGGAACGTGGCCCGGACCCTCTCGCTGACCCCGGAGTCGGCTCGTCCGCCGGCGGCGAACCCCTTCTCGATCTCGTCCACCCACAGCACGGCGGGCGCCATGGCCTCGGCGCTGCGCAGCGCGGAGGCGAGGCGTTGCTCCGACTCGCCGATGTAGGGCCCGTAGAGCCGTCCGGGGTCGAGCAGGAGCAGAGGGAGGCCCCACGTGCGCGCCAGCGTCTTCGCCACGAACGACTTCCCGCACCCCGGGACCCCCGTGAGCAGGACCCCACGCGGAGGGTCGAGCCCGAACCCCCGCGCCTCCGGCTCCAGGGCGCGCCCGCGCAGCGACAGCCAGGACTTCAGCCCCTCGAGCCCGCCCACCTCGTCCAGCGTGCCCGCGTCCGCCTCGATCAGCTCGAGGATGCCGTCCCCCGCGAAGAGCTCCGCCTTCCGGGACGGCATCGTGCGGAGGTCCGCGTCGTCGACCGACCCGTCCAGGGCGGCGCGTTGGATCAGGTGCTCGGCTTCCCCCGTGGAGAGCCCCCGCAGGGAGCGGACCAGCCCTTCGACTCCCGCCTCGTCGATACGGACCTCGACCCCCCGGGCGCCGAGGTCCTGCAGGGTGCGACGGACGAGGTCGGTCAGCTCCTGGGGGCCCGGGGGCCGCAGCTCCCAGCTCAGGGCCACCCCCCTGAGGTCCTGCGGGATGGGAGCCTCTGCGCTGGTCACCACGAAGGTCCTGCCGGCGGTCCCCTCCTGGGAGAGCTCCTTCAGCTTGCGTACGGCGGCCGGCTCTCCGAGGGCGTGGTGGGCGTCGCACAGGACGAACAGCACGGGAGCCGGCACCCCCTCGGCGAACCCGAGCGCCCCAGCCAGCTCCCGGGTGTTCGGCTGCGCGCGGTTCCCGTCCCGGGCGAGACCTCGGGCCGCGGACCATGTCCAGACCGGGAGCCGCAGCGCCTGGGCCTCGCTGCGCAGCATGGACATCAGACGCGGCTCGTCGGGCGCCTTCGCGAAGATCAGCGGGTGCCGGGAGACGAGCAGGGCCCGGAGGTCGGCCGCGTTGTCCACGCCTGTGAGTATGCGCGAGGCAGAGGGGGCCGGACTCAGCCGTCCGTGCGGCGGTAGATCCCCGACTCCCGGGCGAGCAGTCCCTCGTCGACCATGTAGCGGCGAAGGGCGGCGAAGTCCGGGTGCCGGACCCGCAGCACCTCGTTCAGCTCCTTCTCGGGGTACTCCCGTCCGGGCGCGATGTCGTCGAGGAGGCGACGCAGGACGAGCAGGCGCTTCGTGTGGTTCGAGGGGATCTCGACCAGGACGTCGCCTTCGAAGAACCGCTCGAGCACCCGCTCATCGTCGTCGGCCGGAGGCGGGGGCTTCGGGATGGCCCTCGCGATGGCCCGGAACGCGTCCCGGTCGAGGGCCCGCTCGCCCGCGTCCATCTGGCGCAGTACGTCCACCACGCCTTCGTCGGCCCCCCCGGCGATGAGCTTCTCCATCACGATCCTGTGTCGAGCGGGTGCCGGGAGCGCCCAGGTGTCCCGGAGCTTCTGTTCACGTTCGACGAGGGCCCGGCTGCGCACATGGGCGCGTCGATGGACCCCCGACGCGGAGAACCTCGGCGACGGCACGTGCACCGGAGCGGTGAGCTGCTGCTCGAGGCCGCGGCGCCTAGGGTTCGTGTCTGGGTCGCCGAGCAGGGCGAGGAGGTCGAGATCGGGTGCTGCCACGGCCTCCCGGACACGCAGGCAGTACGGAGCGGAGCCCCCGAGCCGGGTCGCGACCTCCTCAGCCTCGAGGTCGTGGTCGTCGAGGATCAGCCGACCGTCGGCCCAGGTCAGCCGGTGACGGGCCCCCGAGCAGTCCACCTCCACGGTCAGCGGAGGGAGGGGCGTCACGCGGGAATCAGGTCGGGTGGGATCTCCGCGAGCTTCGGGTTCTGCTTGTCGCGATCCGAGAGCAGGGGGTCGGGAAGGGGCCAGGCGATCGCGGCCGTCGGGTCGTCCCAGGCCAGCCCCCTCTCGTCGCTCGCGTCGTAATAGTTGTCGACGAGGTAGGTCAGGGTGGCATCGGTGAGGGCCTGGAAGCCGTGGGCGATCCCGGGTGGGATGTACACGCCCAGCTCGGCTCCCTCCCCGATCTCCAGCGTCTGGCTCACGCCGCGACTGGGCGACGAGGCCCGCAGATCGTGCATCGCGACGAGGATGCGGCCGGCGGGCGCGTACCAGTAGTCGGCCTGGCGCAGGTGGTAGTGCAGCCCGCGCAGGACGCCGCGCCGCGAGTCGGAGCGGTTCCCCTGCACCATGGCCGGCGCGTCGCCCAGCCACTCCTGCCGGAAGGTCTCGACGAACCGCCCCCGCTCGTCGGCGTGGGAGGCGAGCTCGACGATCAGGACGCCGTCGATCAGGTCGCTTCGTCGCACCTGGGCCACCCGCTTATCCTAGTGAACGTCCGGTTCGCTCACGCCAGGAGGGCGCGTGGCTCTGACGTACGGGTGCATCGTGCCCCATTCCCCGAACCTCGTGCCCGAGGTGAGCGATCGGGCGCGCGCAGCCGCCGGGACGCGGGAGGCGATGGGGGAGCTCGGCATGAACCTGGGCGTGCGACGGCCCCGGACCTGCGTGATCATCTCCCCGCACAGCCCGTTCCTCGCCGAGGCGTTCGGGGTGTGGGAGGCGGAGCGGCTGCGAGGCTCGATGGCGCGCTTCCAGGCTCCCGAGGTGCAGATCGAGCTGGCCACTGACCGCGAGCTCGCCGAGGCCATCGTCGACGTGGCCAGCCGGATGGAGCTGCCGGTCGGGAGGATGGAGGAGGACTGGCAGCTGGACCGCGGGATCACCGTCCCTGCGCTGTACCTGTTCAACGACGAGATGAAGGTCGTCCCCGTGGCCACCTCCATGCTCGGGTGGGACGAGCACTGGCTCTTCGGGACGGCTGTGGCCAAGGCCGCCGAGCTCACCGGGGCGGAGGTGGCCATAGTCGCCTCCTGCAACCTGTCCCACCGGGTGGCTCCCGACTCGCCGCACGGCTACCACCAGAAGGGACGCGAGTTCGACTCCCGGGTCAGGGGGGCGATCGAGCGGGGCCGGCTCGCCGAGCTGTTGGACATCCCTCACGACATCGTCCGGGAGGCCTCCGAGTGCGGCATGATCCCCATGCTGGTCCTCGGCGGAGCTTTCGACGGCCGTTCGGTCTCCGGGAAGATCCTGTCCTACGAGCACCCCTTCGGTATCGGGTACCTGGTCGCGGAGATCTCGCTGGCCGAGGGGGACCCCGAGCCCAGCCGGATGCGGGCGGGAGCCGAGGTCGGGGTATCGATGAGCGAGGGGCTCAGCCGGGACGACGCCGAGCGCCTGCTCGGTTCCTGGTGACGAGACCCCCCCTAGCCGCGCTCGTAGGACCGACCGCCGCCGGGAAGTCCCGCATGGGGGTCGAGGTCGCGCTGGCCCTCGGCCGATGCGAGATCGTCTCCTGCGACTCGATGGGCGTGTACCGCCACCTCGATATAGCGGCCGACAAGCCCTCGGGGGACGACCGCCGGGGCGTGCCGCACCACCTGTTCGACGTGGCCGAGCCTACCGAGGACATGACGGCCGTCCGCTACCGGACCCTCGCCCGCGCGGCCGTGGACGGGATCGTCGCTAGGAGGAGGCTCCCACTACTCGTGGGGGGGTCGGGCCTGTGGTTCCGCGCCGTGACCGAGGACCTCGAGTTCGCTCCCACCGACCCGCGGGTCCGGGCGCGTCTCTCCGAGGAGGACCCCGCCGTGCTCTGGGAACGCCTCGTCGCCGCCGACCCCGACGCCGCCGCCCGGATCGACCCCCGCAACCCGCGGCGGATCGTGAGGGCCGTGGAGATCCTCGAGCTCACGGGGGCTCCACCCAGCGAGCTGCGCCGCACGTGGGAGACGTTCCAGGGTCCCTACGACCTGAAGGTCGTGGCGCTCACGTGGGAGCGGGGGGTGCTCCTGGAGCGCGCCCGGGAACGCGTGCACGCGGAGCTCGCCGCGGGCCTGCTCGACGAGGTCAGGCGGGTGGCGCGCGACCACGGGATCTCCAGGACGGCGCGCCAGGCTCTCGGGGTGAAGGAGATGCTCGAGCACATCGAGGGCCGGCTCTCCCTCGAGGAGGCGACCGAGCTCCTCGTGCGCAACACGAAGGCGTTCGTCCGTCGTCAGATCTCGTGGTTCAGGTCCGACCCGCGCGTCGAGTGGATCGACGCGAGCGCCCTCGGGTGGGACGGCGCCCGGACGGCCATCGTGGAGCGCTTCCGGCCCCTGCTCGACGTGGTTGGATAGGCATCCCATGTCGGGCACGCTGTCCGTTCGCGGCATCCACATGTCATTCGGCTCCCACGTCGTCCTGAACGACGTGTCGCTGACGGTCGCGCCCGGCTCCCGGATCGGTGTGGTCGGTCCGAACGGATCGGGCAAGACCACGCTCCTGCGCATCTGCGCCGGGTTGCTCGATCCGGAAGCCGGCACGGTCACCCGGTCCCCGGAGACGATGAACGTGGGCTGGCTGCCACAGGAGCCCGACGCGCGCCCGGGGGAGACCCTGCTCGCCTACCTGGCCAGGCGCACGGGGGTGGCCGACGCCGAGGCCGAGGTGGACCGCCTGGCCGACGCGATGGCCGACGACCCGGACGCGGTCGCCGGGTACACCGCCGCGTTGGACCGCTACGTCACGCTGGGCGGCGACGACCTCCCGAGGCGGGCGGAGGAGGTCGGGGGATCGCTCGGCCTGTCCGGACGGCTCGACCAGCCGATGGACACGCTGTCCGGCGGGCAGAGGGCTCGCGCCGCCCTGGCCGCCATCCTCCTCTCGCGTTTCGACGTCCTGCTCCTCGACGAGCCCACGAACGACCTCGACTTCGCCGGTCTCGAGCGACTGGAGGCCTTCTGCGCGTCCGCCGCGGCCGGCATCGCCGTCGTCTCCCACGACCGCGCCTTCCTCGACCGCGTCGTCTCGGAGGTCGTGGAGCTCGACGACCACTCGCGCACGGCGACGACCTACTCGGGTGGGTTCGAGAGCTACCTCGAGCTGAAGGAGGTGGCCCGTCGCCACGCCTTCGAGGCCTGGGAGAGGAACGCGTCCGAACGCAGCGACCTCGAGGAGCGGGCGAGACGTGTCCGGGCCTGGTCGCGGAAGGGTGTCGCGCGGGCCAAGCGCGACCTGCGGTCGGGAGACGAGCCCGACAAGCACATCAGGACGGCCCGCACCTCCTCGAGCGAGAAGATCGCGGCGAAGGCGAGGTCGCTCGACCGCCGCCTCGAGCGGATGGATGTCGTGGCCAAGCCGTGGGAGCCGTGGGACCTGCGGATGACGCTCGAGCCCGGCAAGCGCTCCGGCGACGTCGCCGGACGGCTCTCGGGGGCGGTCATCCGTCGTGGGTCCTTCCTCCTCGGGCCGATCGACGTGGAGGTCCGATCCGGTGAGCGGGTGGCCGTCCTCGGTCCGAACGGAGCGGGCAAGACGACGCTGCTGGGAGCGCTGCTCGGCCGCGTCCCCCTCGAGTCGGGAGAGAGGTACCTCGGACCCTCGGTCGTCGTCGGGGAGATGTCGCAGGAGCGCAGCGTCTTCTCCGGTCCGGAACGGCTGATCGACCGGTTCACCGAGCAGACGGGGTTGCTCGCCGAGGAGGCCCGCACGCTCCTGGCCAAGTTCGGGCTCCAGACCGACGAGGTCCTGCGCGAGTGCGGGTCGCTCTCGCCGGGGGAGCGCACGCGGGCCGTCCTGGCCGCCCTCATGGCAGGGGGGACGAACCTGCTCGTCCTCGACGAGCCGACGAACCATCTCGACCTGCCGGCGATCACGGAGCTCGAGCGCGCTCTCGACACCTACACGGGGACGCTCCTGCTCGTCACCCACGACAGGCGGCTGCTCTCGCAGGTGCGGATCGACCGGCGGATCGAGCTCTAGATCCGGACCCGGGGGTCCATGCGCAGGGCTCGCCGGTTGCGGCGGGCCAGCCGGGGGACCGCCCGGACCGTCCACCAGATCGCGGCTCCCGCCCGGACGACCCCCATCCCCGCGTCCCCGATCCCGCGGCGCAGGACCGTCACCCGCCCGAACCCCCGCGTCAC